>JAHFTM010000030.1 GCA_023269335.1 Chlamydiia bacterium | reverse complement strand
ACAACTTTGTCTACAAAGCAGGCAAGGTTGACTTCATCTTTTGATGCAGGTCTTGAAGCCCAGTCGATCGCATTTTTAAAAGCTGCTGACATAGAGCTATTGTATTCAGGAAGCGCAAGCAAAAAGCCATCATGTTCCATCATGAGCTTTTTTAGCTCGAGTGCTGCAGCTGGAAGTCCCTCAGCATCTTGAATATCTTGATCATAAAGAGGAAGAGGGTAGTCTTTTAAATCAATAAAAGTAACCTTGGCACCCGCACTTTCTGCGCCTTTCATGGCAATTTTCACAAGTTTTTTATTGAATGAATCTTTACGCAAGCTGCCTGCAAAGGCAAGGATCTTTGGAGTATAAGTCATACATTTCCCTCTTTTTTTGGAGCACATCTTAGCGCATTTAGTTTGTGCTTTCCATATTTATTGCATTATTAAACAAAACATTGTAGGGTCTGAATAAAATAAAAAATTTAATATGGGTTATGATGACGAGTAACCAGCCAGAGAAAAAAAGCCCACCAGAAAATCAGGAAGTCAGCTCAAAAAGTGAGACTCATTCCACGGTTTCATCTCCTGAGCTTCCCACTCAGAATAATTCACGCTATCGCACACTGTATCGATTTACCTTCTTACTATTGATAGCCGGCACACTCTGGTTTTTGCTCTGGCTTCTGTATCTTCAGTACTATGAATGGACAGATGATGCTTATGCCAACGGCAATATGATCACTATCAATTCAGCTATAGAGAGCTCTGTAACAGCTTTTTATGCCGATGATACAGATCTCGTCACAGAAGGGCAGCTTCTAGTTACACTTGATAGTACAGCCTATCAAGCATTTTATGAAAGAGAGCTTGCAGCACTTTCAGAAACAGTTTTGCAGGTCAGGCAGCGTTATGACCAAGTGCTTGTCAAGCAAGCTAACGTAGAAAACAAAACGATTGAAGTTTCTAGAGCGCAGCTCAACTATGATGATCGCTTAAAAGTTGTGGATATAGGTGCAGTTTCCAATGAAGATTTCATTCATGCAAGAGATGATCTTCTTGCAGCAGAAAGTGCTTTGAAGCAGGCAAAATTTGAGCTACAGGTGGCCTGTGACGCACGCGGGGTTACCTTTATTAAACAGCATCCTCTGCTGGAAGAAGCTAAAGCGCGAGTGCGTATCGCTTACTATAATTTATATCATTGTAGTATTTATGCTCCCTATACCGGATATGTTGCACAAAGGTCTGTGGATGTAGGTGAATGGGTAAAACCAAGTGTCGCTATAATGGCAGTGATTCCACAAGACTACGTATGGGTGGATGCCAATTTCAAAGAAACACAGCTTGCCTATATGCGCATAGGCCAGAAGGCAAGTGTGAAGCTGGATATCTATGGATCAAAAGTTGTCTATGAAGGAAAAGTGCTTGGAATAGCCTCTGGAACAGGAAGTGTTTTTTCATTGATACCTCCGCAAAACGCTACGGGAAATTGGATTAAGATCGTTCAGCGCCTGCCTGTAAGAATTAGTCTTGATCCTAAAAAGCTGAAAGCGTTTCCAACGCGACTTGGACTGTCGTGTGAAGTAGAGGTAGATCTTTCTAATCAAAATTTACCAATGCTGGCTCAAGTACCTCCTAAAATGGCAGTGAGTAAAACGCGCGTCTTTGATATTGACCAAGAGAAAATTAACCAAATTATGGATGAAATAATCTGCAAAAATTTGGAAGGATATGACTTCTGAATACTACAGTGGCTGGAAGTTAATCTTATTAAATGTAGCTGTTTGTCTAGGAACATTTATTCAAATACTTGACACATCGATTGCCAATGTAGCGATTCCTTATATTGCCGGAAATTTAAGTGTCAGTGCAGATCAAGGTACTTGGGTGATTACCTCATTTGCTGCAAGTAATGCCATTATCTTGCCTTTAACAGGCTGGCTTTCAAACTATTTTGGACGCATTCGTCTTTTTGTCTGGTCTATTTTATTGTTTTCCCTCACTTCATTTCTGTGTGGTCTTTCTACAAGCCTGACGATGCTTGTTTTTTTTCGTACTTTGCAAGGCGCTGTTGCAGGATCGCTCATCCCTTTATCACAAAGCCTTGTCATTGCGTGCAATCCGCCTGAAAAGCAGGGTAGTGCTCTTGGTTTTTGGGCTATGATTGTGGTTGTTGCACCAGTTGTAGGACCTATTTTAGGTGGTTATCTAACAGATGTCTATTCATGGCCATGGATTTTTTATATCAATGTTCCGCTTGGTATTTTTTCTGCGTTGATAGTGCGCTATTTTCTAAAAAGTCAAGAAACAAAAATCGAACGTTTGCCCATTGACTGGACAGGATTATGCTTACTTTCATTTGGCGTAGGCTGCTTGCAAATCAATTATTGCTCTCGTTTATTTTGTCATTTGGACGCGGCTACAAAAATATCCAATCGTTGACTTTTCTTTTTTTGAAAATCGTAATTTTTTATTTGGCACGATTGCAATTACGGGTGGCTTCTTAGTCTATTTTTCAAGTACGGTCACTACTCCTTTATGGTTGCAGACAGAACAAAACTACACTCCTTACTGGGCAGGAGTGGCAGTAGCGCCGGTTGGTATAGCAGCTTTTTTTCTTTCTACCACAGTCGGCAAGTACATGAGTAGCATTGATCTGCGCTATTGGGGGGTGATTAGTTTTACTCTCTTTTCATTCAGCCTTTTTTATCAGGCCAATTTCACCACACAAGTCAGCCTAAATGACATTATGTTTGCTCGATTTTTACAAGGCTTTGGCGTTGCCTGTTTCTTCTTGCCTCTTGTACAGCTTTCACTTGGTGAGATACCGCCTGCAAGGTATGCCCATGCAGCTGGTATCTTCAACTTTATTAGAATCTTAGTAGGAAGTGGCTTTGGAACTTCTTTATCGATTGAATTATGGTCACGTCTTGAGATTTTCCATCATGCCCGTCTTACAGAATCTCTAACAATCTATCGTAAGCAAGTGACGCAATTTTATGACGGCCTTGCCAATGTAAGTGCAAATTTTTCAACGGATGTCGCCAATCGAGTACTTGACATGCAAGTAGAACAGCAAGCTTTTATGTTGTCTACAAACGATATGTCATGGCTTGGGGCGTGGCTTTTTTTAGCTTTAATTCCATTTATTTTTTTATGCAAGCGCGTGAAAGTTTCAGAGCGCAAAGTAGTGGCTCACTAAGGGGTATAAATGACTTTTGAAAACCAAAGTTATAAAAGAGTAGATGTGAAGGGTTACGATGTGCTTGAAGAGCTAGCATTGAACCTGATCTGGTCGAAAGATCGTGATGCTGATGAGATCTGGCGTCGTTTGGATCAAAAGCTATGGGATGAAACTCATAACCCTTGGGTAGTGTTGCAAACGGTGTCCATCGAAAAGCTCAAGGCTATGCTGGCTGAGGTTGAATTTCTTGAAGTTGCTGTGAAGCTTTTGCAAATCAAGCGCAAAGAGGCAACCACGGCCTCATATTTTCAGGAATACCACCCTGATTCGTCTTTGAAGAAAGTAGCTTATTTTAGTATGGAATTTATGTTAAGTGAAGCACTTCCTATTTATTCAGGAGGTCTTGGAAATGTGGCTGGAGACCAGCTTAAAGCAGCAAGTGATCTTGGTATTCCGCTTGTAGGTATTGGGCTTCTTTATCAACAGGGATATTTTCGCCAAGTCATCGATAAAAATGGAGAGCAGCGGCCTCTGTATCCTTATAATGATCCTGGACAGTTGCCCATTTTACCTTTGAGAAAAGCCAATGGAGAGTGGCTGAGGATTGAAATAGCTCTGCCAGGATGGTCATTGTGGCTGAAAGCTTGGCAAGTGCAAGTAGGAAGAGTGAAACTCTATCTTTTAGATACAAATGATGCAGCCAATTTTCCGGCTCATAGAGGTATTACGAGCGAATTGTATGGCGGTGACGCAGAGCTTCGCTTAAAACAAGAGCTTGTCCTTGGTATTGGTGGGGCTCGCTTACTTTCTGAGCTTGGCATCAAATGCCAAGTGTTTCATTTAAATGAAGGGCATGCAGCTTTTGCAATACTTGAGCGTGCTCGCGCGTTTATGAAAGAGGAAAAAGTAACTTTTGAAGAAGCACTTTTAGCCACTCGACCAGGAAATGTATTTACTACGCATACAGCCGTGAGCGCTGGATTTGATCTTTTTTCTCCAGCACTTATCGACCAGTATTTGGGAAAATATGCCAAAAATGAGCTTGATATTAGCCTAAACGATCTTTTGGCGCTGGGAAGAAAAAATTCTGGCGATGCCTCTGAAAATTTCAATATGGCCTATTTAGCAATGCGCGGCAGTGGCGCTGTCAATGGTGTAAGTCAGCTTCATGGCAAAGTTAGTCAGCGTATTTTTTCTTCACTTTTCCCCAATTGGCCAGAAAGAGAAGTTCCTGTGGGACATGTGACAAATGGTATTCATGTGCCGAGCTGGGAGTCGAGAGCTTCGAATAAGTTGTGGAGTGAATTTTGCGGAAAAAAACGTTGGCTTGGCACTGTAAAAGGACTTGAAGAAGATTTTTTAAAAGTTTCTGACGATAAAATATGGCAGATGAGAAGCGAAGCAAAAGATGCCTTTGTAAGCTATTGCAGAAAAAGAATGGAAAGACAGCTACTTGCTCGTGGTGAGGAAAATAATGTGGTGGAGCGCGCTAATAAATTTTTTGAGCCGCATGTGCTTACGTTAGGGTTTGCCAGACGTTTTGCTACGTATAAAAGACCAAATATGCTGCTGCATGATCCTGACCGACTGCTACGTATTTTAACCAATCCACAAAGGCCTGTGCAGCTGGTGATTGCTGGCAAAGCCCATCCTGAAGATCGTTACGGGCAAGAGATGATTCAAGAGTGGATTCAATTTATCAGACGCCCTGAAGTGCGTCCTCATGTGTTGTTTGTCGTTGATTATGATATGCTTGTCGCAGAAGAGCTTGTGCGCGGAGTGGATGTGTGGATCAATAATCCAAGAAGACCATGGGAAGCTTGTGGAACAAGTGGGATGAAGGTGTTAGCCAATGGTGGTATCAATGTATCTGTGCTTGATGGCTGGTGGGCAGAGGCTTATAGTCCACAAGTTGGCTTTGCACTAGGAGAGGGCAGTCAGATGAATAAAAAAGAGGTCCTGGTGGTCCAGGAGCCGATAGATGATAGAATAGCAGATGAAAAAGATGCTCTGCAGCTATATGAGATCTTAGAAAATCAGGTGATCCCTGAATTTTATGCGCGAGATGACAAGGGAATGCCCGTACAGTGGATTGCGCGCATGCGTGCGAGCATGGCAACGCTTACGCCCCAATTTTCGGCAAGCCGTGCAGTAAGACAGTATACAGAGGAGTACTACGTCCCGCAAGCGCGTGCGTATACAAAGCGTACTGAGAATAATGCGGCAGAGGCAAAAAAAATGGTGAGCTATAAGCATGAGCTGAATGAGAAATGGGCGAAGCTGCAGTTTTCAGCAGTGAAGAGTAAAGAGATAGCAGCTGAGTATGAATTTGAAGTGGTACTGTATCGTGGAGCTCTGGACGCAAATCTTGTGCTGGTAGAGCTTTTTGCAGAAGGTGAAAATGGGGCAGAGCCTTACCGTAAAGCAATGGAGCTTGTTGAAGAGGTGCAAGGCGCTCCGGGGAGCTATCTTTATAAGGCAAAAGTACCTGCAATTCGTCCAAAAGAGTACTACACTGCACGAGCGCTTGCTCACTTTCCAGGGTTACAGGTGCCACTTGAAGAGGCGCACATTTTGTGGCAGCATTGAGTTGCAATACATTTTCTACTACAGAGAGCGCAAAGAGAAAAGAACATGATAGGCAGGATCGCAAGCGGCAGGATATAGAACAAAGATAACGTTATATCCATATTTGGCTTTATCGGCCATTTTTAGCATTTATACGGCCAAATTTTACAAGATACGGCCAAAAAATGGCTGGATATGTTGCGCTTTACATGCTTTAGGGATTTTTGTAGGCAATGCCTTTTGGTGCAAAGGGAACTGCAACTGAACAGACAACTACCCCACTATCGCTATCGACAATGGTAATCGTACTTGATCCGGTATTCGTCACAAGTAAAAGCCCTTTGTTTGTAAAGGCTGCGCCTTGTGTGCCGGCATCTTGAGCTAGCGGAATTGTTTTGACGATCTGGTTTGTCTTCAAGTCTAATTTTTGCACTGAACCAATGCCATCGGTTGTTACAATAGCGTACTCTTGGCCAGGATGTACCAGGACTTGTGATGGTCCAGGCTGTGTCGGAATACGGGCTGTAACTTGTAAGTTATCCACGTCAATGATCGCGATTTGGTTGGCACTGTGACAAGCTACGAAAAGCCATTTGCCATCTTTTGTTGCGCTTAAGCCTAAAGGTCCAAGGCCAACAGTTATTGTGGCTATTGACTGTCGAGTGGCTTTGTTGAGCACACTCACCGTGCCATCACCGAAATTTGAAACGAAAAGCTTGTCGGCGATGCCAGTGATAAAGCTGGGCATGTTTCCAGTGTCTAGCGTAGCAATTGTAGTGAAGGTAGTAGGATCAATAACAGAGAGTGTATCGTCAAATTCACAGGTCACATAAGCCTCTTTGCCATCTGCGCTAAAGTAGATATCATTTGGGCCATTGCCACCTGGATAAAAAACGTTGATCGCTTTATCAGAAGTTGTGTCAATAACGCTGATAGTAGAAGAGCCGTTATTGGCAACCCAAGCAAATTTTTGATCAGGAGTTAATCGGATGGTTGAGTCATGCACTCCAACATTGGCAACGGCACTGACGTGTAAGTTTCTAGCATCGATGATAGAGACCACATTGCCAAACCAAGAAGTGACATAAATTTTACCGCTTAAATTTTCTTCAGCAGCTGTTTCTCCTTTTTGAGGGACAGGTGCTGCTTCAATTTTCGCTGTTTCTTTTGGGGGTAGCGATACCTTTGTGTCCAGCTGTTGAACGCCTTCTAAACTCAAACAAAGCAGCAGTGATAAAAAAGTAGCGTAAAGCTGAAGTAGTTGACCTTTTCGAAGCATAACATCCCCGTAGATTCATGATTGTTTTTGCCATGATTTTTTGCATAGTACAGAAACGACGCACCAAAGGCAAGTCGTTCTGTACAATTGGTTACAGATTGTCATCCGCAGCATCAAGTGAACGCGCCTGCGTGGAGCTTGAACTACTGCTTGAAGAAGAGCTATTTGAAGATGAGGAGTTGGATGCAGCAGCCGGTGCTAAAGCTTCTGCCTTTTTTCTTTTCGGATTGAACTGCAGCAAATCACGGTTTGTTTTTGTCATCTGCTCTAGTATTTGGCGCACATCGGGGTAGGACTTAGCAAGCACATAGAGCCTTTCCCAGTTTTCTTTCGTTGTGCAACTTACAAGTGTATCATGTATCAGTTCGCTCATTGAAAAATGACCAAAGCAAAATGCAATCATGCCTTCATTAGAGGTAGTAAGTGCTTGGTTGAAAAATGGACAAAGCTCTTCAACTGACATTTTCTTTTCTCCTACGAGAGTATGTAGCCTAGTGATAGCCCAGAGGTTTATCCCGTCGATAAAAAAATAGTCCGCTGCAGAACAGATCTTCAGCAACTGTTGAAGATCAATTTTATGGTCTTGAGAAACTTCACCAAGGTAGATGAACTCTAAGAGGTATTCGAAAGTTTTCAACGTGCAAATTTTAGGGTCAAGTTCGAGCAGATTACTATTTTCAGCACTTTCTTTAAAGTTACTGCAGCGCTCTTTAAAAAATGTCTCTGAATGCATGAGAAGCTTGGCTTTATGCGCTTTTAGGATTGAGGCTTCATTTGTAGCTCCCTTTTCTCTGATTATAAGGTCGGTGCCGCGGCCTTTACGAGCAGCTTCTAATTCCCTTTTTAAATGAGCTTGCGGTGTATAAAGAGCTGCTACTTCAAGAGGTAATCCATAGATATGAGGGTTATCGTCATAAAATTTGAGTGTAACTTTTATAGCCTGCAAAGCTGCAGGACTTTTTGACAAGCCTCCGATGAGTGAATCTTCGCGTCTAGTATAAAAAGAAGCTGCCCTCTGATCTCCCTCAACAGTTGCTATGAAATCAACATCATAGTCTGCTTTGAAAGTTGTTTTTAAAATTTGGATTGCAGTTGGCATAATGTGGAGTCTTTGTTCAAAATTAAACTGGGTGCAAAACAGCCTTTTTTTAGTAGCTTGAACTTCATTTTTTGCTCCTTTTATATAATGTCTTGTAAGGTCTCTAATTTTCTTGTCTGTACTATCGATTGCCCGTTTCATTTGTGTTTCTGGTAGTGGTTCCGCATAGGTTTGCACATACAGGCGTATTTGTTCTTGTACTGATAGGCTCACAATATTCTCCTTATTTTTAGCAATGAAGACAGCAAATAGGATCTCCATAGGTGGTGCAAAGTGTATCGACAAAAGAAGTAATAGCAAAGTAGTTTGTGTTGCTGTATAATTAATTGTTTTAAAAACAAAAGTAGTTCATTTATATGTTAGAAGATCAGCTGCAAGAAGCCATAACGAAAAGACGCACCTTTGCCATCATTAGCCACCCTGATGCCGGGAAAACCACGCTCACTGAAAAACTGCTCTTGTATTCAGGCATGATCCACACTGCAGGTATGGTACGGGGCTGCAAAGGCAGAAAAGCTGCTGCCTCTGACTGGATGGCCATGGAACAAGAAAGAGGCATTTCAATTACTGCCTCTGCAATGCAGTTCAGCTACAAAGACACAGTTATCAACGTACTTGATACCCCAGGTCACCAAGACTTCTCAGAAGATACTTATCGAACACTCACTGCGGCTGACTGCGCCATCATGGTGATTGATGCTGCAAAAGGCGTTGAAATGCAGACACGCAAGCTTTTTGAAGTGTGTCGACTGAAAAAAATACCGGTGCTGACCTTTATCAACAAAATGGATATGCCAGGGCGTGAGCCTTTAGATCTGATGCACGAGGTGGAAAACGTTTTGCAGATTCAGTCATTTGCTATGAACTGGCCCATAGGTGAGGCACGTGGGTTTAAGGGCGTTGTCGACAGGCAGAAAAAAGAGTGTCTGTTTTTTCAAAAAACAGCTCCAGGTGGTGCTCAAAAAGCTGATACAATTATTTGTCCTTTAAAAAGTGAAGAGACAAAAAATAAACTTGGGAATGATGAATATGAAAAGCTAATCCAAGATTTAGAGCTTCTCGATATGGCTGGAAATACTTTTAACCACGATGATTTTTTACAAGGTAAGCTAACTCCCGTCTTTTTTGCCTCTGCTCTTACAAACTTTGGCGTCGAGACCTTTTTCGATGCTTTCATACACCTTGCTCCCTCACCGCATAAGCGCCTTGCAGATACTATAAATGGAGGAGAAATTGAAATCGACCCGGTCACCACACCCTTTAGTGCTTATGTCTTTAAATTGCAGGCCAACATGGACAGACGCCATCGCGACAGCATGGCATTTTTACGCATCTGTTCAGGTAGATTTGAGCGTGATCTCGTAGTCAAACATCATCGCTTAGGTCGTGAAATTAGGCTGTCACGCCCACATGGCATGGTTGCAGGTGGGAGAACAACGGTTGATTTAGCTTATCCGGGCGATATCATTGGTGTTATCAACCCTGGTGTTTTTGCTATTGGCGATACGATCTCTTTAGCTGGTGGTTTTAATTTTAAGCCTCTGCCGCAGTTTCAGCCAGAAATTTTTGCACGCGTCTCGCCGCAAGAAGTAGATAAAAGAAAATCATTTGATAAGGGCATCTTACAGCTGACAAGCGAAGGGGCCATTCAGCTTTTAAAATCCTATGATATGCTTTCAGAATCTATTTTTGGAGCAGTAGGTAGGTTGCAGTTTGAAGTGATGCAGTACAGGCTTAAAGATGAGTATGGTGTAGAGACACGGCTGACACCACTGCCTTATCTGTGCAGCGCGTGGCTCATCGGTGATTTGAAAACGTTTAAGAAGACTACCAGCTGCCTTCTTGTACAAGATCGCGCTGAGCGTCCTGTTGTGCTCTTTACAAGCCAGTGGGAAAAGCAGTATGCCATCAAGCAAAATCCTGATCATCAACTTGTCGATATGCTTGCATAATTGATCAGACATGATTGATGAGAACTGCAGTTTCTGCTATGTGCAGTCTAAAACGCAAGATTCAGGTGGTACGAGTATATATGCCCTATTCTGTAACTACACTTCTTTCAGTAATTGTCTTTTCACTTGTCCATCTGTTTGCCTCCAAGCTCCAAAGGCTTGATAAAGTCACTCATGGCAGATTTCTTTCTGCCGGTGGTGGCGTGGCTATTGCCTACGTGTTTATCGACTTGTTGCCCAAGCTTGCAAAAAGTGATCTTATTGTGCGTCAAGCACTCGCTCAAGTATTTCCATTTGCCTATTTCGAGCGCCATGTCTACATCATGGCTCTCCTTGGTTTTTTACTATTTTTTGCCGTGGGCCAAAGTCACTATCTGCTCAAAAAAAAGGCGCAGTTTTGTCTGACCATTTCTTCCTATGCATTTTTCAATTTTCTTATCGGCTATGCCATTGTTGATAAAAACAACCCTGAAGTGCAGCCACTCTTACTTTTTACAATTGCCATCGGACTACATTATTTCACGAATGACTTCAGCTTAAGTGAAGATCACGGAAAGATGTATTCAAAGCAAGGCAAGTGGCTGTTGATCGCAAGTTTGTTTCTTGGTTGGCTTGCTGGTTCTCTGTTTACACTTTCTGGAATGGCGATCGCCTTAGTCAGTGCCTTTATCGGTGGTGGTGTGATTATGAACGTCACACGTCACGAGCTACCGAAAGAAAACCCTCATAGCTTGGGTTCATTCCTGTTGTTTTCAATTCTTTACAGCATCCTGTTACTTGCCGTTGGCAGCTGAACTTGTAGATTTGTAGCAAAAATCGTACAGTAGTTCCGTTCGCTTAATGTGTATAATCAATTTGGAGAAATTATGGTCTATACAAGAGCCGTTTGTAGTAGTGAAATAGCTGCTGGTTTTACAGCTTTAAGAAATGGCAATGTGCCAGAATTTAAAGCGCGATGTGTGCAAGTTGCCGCTAATGTTGCAACTGTCCTAGAAAAAAGATACATTGATTTTGCTTCAACGCAGTATAGGTCAGGCAAATTTCGTCTGGCACCAGAAGACTATGACAATCCAAATTATAAAGTAGATAAGGCTCACATACTATGCTTCGCAAGCGAGTA
>JAHFTM010000029.1 GCA_023269335.1 Chlamydiia bacterium | reverse complement strand
AGAGCGGATGTTTTCATGGTACACTTTAGCTAAAAGATCACCGCAAGCTTCGTTAGAAAGATGACCACAAGGGCCAAGAACACGCTCTTTATAAATAGGTGGTCTTGATGATGCATGCACCATAGATGGTTGATGGTTGGCCTCGACGTATAAAATGTCGCAGCCCATAAGGTGATGCACAACGGGATGCGTCACAAATCCAAGATCAGTGCAAATGCCAATTTTAGCAGTCTCTGAACGAATTGCAAAACCGACTGGATCTACAGCGTCATGTTTAATGCTAAATGACTGAATTTCAAAATCTTGGAAATCAAAGGTTTCGCCTGTAGAAAAGATCTTAAATTTGGGGCAGTCATGGAAGTGTTCGCAGATGGCTTTAGCGGTTTCATGATTGGCAAAGACAGGTATGCCGAGTTTGAATGCCAGGACTTTAAGTCCCTGAATGTGGTCTTGATGTTCATGTGAGATAAGGATTGCGTCAATATCATCGATAGAGACATTCAGAGTAGCAAGTCTTTCTTTGATGCCTTTGGCAGAAATTCCCGCATCGACAAGAATTTTTGTATTCTTTGTGCCAATATAAACAGCGTTGCCTTTTGAGCCTGAAGCAAGGGGACAGAAGCCAATCATAGGACGCTCGCAAAAGTGATTTCAATAATAAAGCCAATCTTGTAACTTGAGGCAACTATTTCAAGCAATCGCTTTTGTGAGATTTTACATGTCAGATCCAAATAAAGAGCCAAATGTGAAGCAGGAGCTGTTTTTTGGCCAGATGTCAAAGCTTTTAGAAAAGCTTATTGACAATGTAAAAAAGTTAAAAGATGCAAGCTCAAAGTCTATCGCTGAAGCAGAATTTGATGCGTTGCAGCATAAACAGCAAGAGATGATTGGCGAACTTGTAGAAATGGACAAGCTTGTCAAAGATCATGCCTTGCCTGTACCGAGCCAAATGCAAAAGAAGGTGCAAGCACAGCTTCTTGAATTCCAAAAAATGAACAAAGAATATGTCGATAATTTGCGTGCGCGACTCAGCATGATTCAATTTTCTGCTCCCAATAAACTAAAAAAAGATAAGCCACCACAAGACGAGTAGTAGGTAAATTTTGATTTTAACTGCTAGCGCATGCGTCTACGGGGTAAAATACAAAATAGGCCGAGGGCAAAAAGCAAGCCAGAAGTCATGATAACAGCCTCTTGTTGAGGAGAGATAGTACTGGAAATAGACTGAAAAATCACACATTTTTCAGCAAGATTATCCTGTCGAGCTGTCATGAAAAAAAAAGCGTAGCAAAATCCGCAGAATGCAAAGATGATAAGAAGCCGCCCAAGTCGACTTGCAGGATGTGTTTTAGCTGTCAAATTCTACCTCACTTTCACTTTCTTCTCGGCTTTCCAAACCACTTTCTTCAAAAGCCATGACCTTGTTAGCTGCTTTGGGGAAGAAAATCTGCCTTGGCTTAGCGCCTTCTTGCGGGCCAACGACACCTTTTTTCTCAAGTTCATCCATCAAAGAAGCAGCTCTTGCATAGCCTATTTTTAATTTGCGCTGTAAGAATGTGGTTGATGCATTGCCGGTGGTAAGTACGGTTGTTTTTGCATCTTCAAAAAGCGCATCTGTGGGCTCACTATCGGCACTGTCTTGAAGTCCAAAATCAGCTGGCAGTCTATCGAAGGAGTTGATGATATATTGCGGTGGAGAATGCTTTGAGATGTGTTCAATAGCGCGGTAAATCTCCTCATCACGAACAAAGACCCCTTGAGCACGGACAAGCTGTGAGCTTCCAGGAGGTAAAAAGAGCATATCGCCGTTGCCAAGTAATGTCTCTGCACCTACTTCATCCAGCACAATTTGGCTATTGACGCGGCTGGCTACTTTAAAGGAGATTCTAGCTGGGAAGTTTGCCTTGATAAGTCCAGTAATCACTTCTCTTGAAGGCCTTTGCGTAGCTAAAATCAAATGAATACCCACGGCTCTGGCCATCTGGGCAATGCGTGCAATAGGCGTTTCAATATCGCTACTTGCTACCATCATGAGGTCTGCCAGTTCATCGATAATAGCCACGTAATAGGGAAGTTTTTCTGGGATTTCTATCTGTTGAGTATTTTCTGGCTGTGGTGCATCTGGTGCGGTTTTCTTACGGTTATTGAAGGCTTCAATGTTACGCTGGCCAGTAAGTTTTAAAAGGTCATAGCGCTTTTCCATCTCTTTTACAAGCCAGTTGAGTGCAATGCAAGCAGTTTTTGGGTCGGTAATTACCGGCGCTAGCATATGTGGTAGCTCTGAATAGGGAGTAAGTTCTACCTTTTTAGGGTCTACCATTAAGAGGCGTATTTCATCAGGTGATGCTGTCATCAAGATAGACATTACAATTGAGTTAATACAAACAGATTTACCTGAACCTGTAGCACCAGCGATAATGCAGTGCGGCATTTTCGTAAGATCTGCGAAGACAAAGTCGCCATTGACTGTTTTGCCGAGTAGCATAGGAATGCGGAAGGGCTCTTTTTCTTGATAGGCCGACAAAAGCTCTTTAAAAGAAACTTCTTGTGGCTGTTTATTCGGCACCTCAATGCCCACTGCTGCCTTTCCCGGTATCGGAGCAATAATACGGATGGATTTTGCTTCCAGATTCAAAGCTATGTCATGTTCAAGTGTTCGAATGCGACCTACTTTTACACCGACGGCTGGGTGCACTTCAAAAGAAGTAATCGTTGGTCCGGAATGAATTTGCCCCACTTTGGCTTCTATGCCAAAGCTCATCAAGGTCTCTTCTAAGAGGTCAGCCTTCTGCTTCATCTCTTTTTTCAAAAGTGAGTTGTCGCTTTTCTTTGGTGGATTGAGAAGATCGATGGAAGGTAAACTATAGCTTGCATTGCTGCTAACAGGCCTTTTGATTGCCGAGCGCATAGGCTGCTTTTTCTGTAAGAATGCATCGAGTGTTTTACCTGCATCCTCCGGAGCTTCTATGTCGAGTGCTGTACGTGACAGCGTCTCTTTTTTGGCATCCTTTTTCAAGGATTGGGCTAGGGATTCGGGTAGGCCAGTGAAAGTAGGGGTTAACTCTGGTATGCGAGAGAGTAGTGAGGGTACTTTTAAACCGTGGAAGGTGCGCTTTTCAGAGGCTGGTTTTTCATCGTCAGCAACCGCTTGGCTGCCTTCCCTGAATTTTGTCTCATTTTTTTGTGATAAGGCGCGCTCTTGCCTGCGCTTTACAATTTCGCTGATTTTGTCTTTACACAGCTGAATGAGGTCGATGAGCTCTTTTTCAAAAATGTAGCAGAGGCTTAAAGAAAGCATAGCGAGGCTGATAAAAAGAGTGCCTGTAAAGTTAAAAATACGTTCTAAGTTAACCTGAGGAAGCTCTTTATACAGAAAATAGGTAGGTATACCACCTAAGCGAAAAGCTTCATCTCTTGTAAAGGCAAAGAGATTTGCAAAGATAACCTCAAGAAAAGGAAAAACATCAGCTGCCAGTACAGCTAAGAGGCAAAATGAGGCAACAGTAGTAGCCAGGGCAATAAGTTGTTTTAGGGTGTATTTATGTGATAAAAGCAGGCGAGTCCCAAGCCAAAAAACTGTCAGTAAGAGAGGAAATGAGCCAATTCCAAAGAGTTTTAGGCATAAAAAAGCAGAACCATAGCCAAAAAGGCCGAGGAGGTTACTTTGGGGAAGTGCATTTTGAAAGGTGACAAGGCTTGCAAGAAGGGTGAGAGCTGCGATAATGAGAGTGATGCCAAAAAGTTCTGGGTGTCGTGTGTACCAGCTCTCTTTAGAGTTTTGTTTGTTTGATGTGGCCATAAATTCCTAAGGAATATGAATATATCTGTAGATTGGATGATTTCGGTGTTTTCGTCTAGGAAGAATCTTGACTCACAAAAATGGGCGATCGACGGGACTCGAACCCGCGACATTTGGAATCACAATCCAACGCTCTAACCAACTGAGCTACGACCGCCATAATGATGAAAGAGTGATGATTGTACACGCTAAATTCGATTTTGGTCAATTCTGTTCAGAATAAACTTACTGAATCTCTGTATAAGAATGGAGATTTCGTTTGCCGAAAACCACCACTCCACCTAGATTTTCACTTTTCTACCCCCAATTTTCCTCTAAGGAGCAAAGATGAGCAGATCATATTTTTCTTAAAAAATCTGGGATAGTTTGTAAAAATTTTTTAAGATAGTATTGCTGCAGCTGCAAATCACAGAAAACACAGTCTCTTAAGACTTGTCTGATTGTGTTCTCTGTTATTGAAGGGTGGGGATGATATGGCCACCTGCAGCTTCGAAGCCAGCAAGCTTTCGCCGTCCATTTTTCGATATGCCCGAAAGGCAGACGTGTAAAGAATCCAGTCCTGACCATTCGGTAGTTACATATTCTTCAGAGATAACTTTAAATGGTTCTCTTTTCTCTAATAACTCCAAAAAACGATCTTCCAGTCCATTGTAGGCCGAAGGTTCGACAACATCATAGGCTGGAAGCACAATTCCTGTTGTGGGCTCTACAGGTTCACAAATGTTTGTGGGTAAATTTTTACCGATATAGCCCAAAAATTCAGATCCTTTTTGCCATGAAGTATAACCCTGCTGAAAGAGCGGCTCTGAAATAGCCAGCTGCAAGCGCTTATAACAGTCGGACGCAGTCAGCTGCGCAAAAAGTAGGGGAGAGCTTACGCAAGAGGCATCTACAAGCACAAAAGGTACAATGTTTGGTGAAAGGTGATCGATCAAAAGCTCAAGATACTCAACAACTACATTGCGGCAAAAAAGAGATAATGAGGCTTCACTCGCCTCCCGATGCTTTTCTTTTAGCCACAGCTGGTAGCTTTCTTCAAGCCCTTCATCCCACTGAAGCTCTCTTTGGAAAAGAAGGTTCGAGCGCAGTACAATCACCCCAGTCATTTCTACGACCTCTTTTTGGAAATGATCTACAGCTAGCGCAAGTGCTTGAAATTGCACTGCTGATTTTAGCGGTAAAGATAGCTTTTTAAAAAGACCGAGATCAAGGTCGAAAAGAACTTTATAGCCACTCTCAATGAGGCCTCTGGCCCTTTGAAGTGCCTTGTCCCAGTGAAGATTTGAGCGCAAGCTTCCATCAAGTGAACAGGTCACACAAGTGAAGCCAGTTGGTATCTTTTCATCGTCAGTATTGCTTTCATACGCTATGAGAGAAGCAATTTCTTTATGAAAATCTAGCTCTTCTTCTGCCAGCTCTTCTTCTGCTAGTTCTTCTTGCAATTCGTGATTTTCTGTCATGACTTCTGATCGACTTTAGCAAATGAATGAAGACGTATAGTCTTGCCCTTACTTTTAAAAAGCTCTTCAAAAAAGGAAGAACCATAATCAGGCGTTGGCTCTGCAAAGTAAGGCGCTTCAATCAAGCTCTGAAAGCCTTTGTGAGAGAGGAATTCTTGGATCATGATTTTAGAGTAGTCTTCATGATCTGTCACCGTGGTGATGCAGCTTTCTGGCTTTAAAATGCGATGCATCTCTTGAAGAAATGGCTGGTTGATGATGCGGTATTTAGCATGTCTTCTTTTTGGCCATGGATCTGGAAAATTAATGTAAATTCCGCTAATGCAACTTTGTGGAATATATTTTTGCGTCAGCTGAAGACCTTCTGCCCAAGCGACAACAAGATTTGTGAGCTTCATGTTATGAATTTTAGACCAGATTTTTCGCGCGCGCTCAAAGCACATTTCTACTGCCAAGTAGTTATTCGTAGGGTTACGCTTTGCTTTGTCTAAAATCCAGCTTCCATTGCCGCTGCAGTACTCTATAAAGAGAGGATTTTCATTTCCAAAAAGTGCCGTGTCGGCAAATCCAGGAAAAGAAAAATTGGGGGAGTCCACCCGTGCAGGTACATACCAGAGCCTATCAAAAATGATCGCTTGACGTTCAGCAAAAACAAAGGGTAGTTTTAAATCTTGAGGTTTTGGCATAGCAAATTCTTAAAAAATTGAAGAAAGATTATAGCACTCAATAAGTTAAAAATCAAGAGAAGAGCGTTTGATTTTCAGTTCCTTTTTCTTGCCCTATAAAACGGGCATGTTGCAATAGTATAGTGAAATTTTTTATGTACTTATGTATAAGGATGTTTTTAAGTTCAACTCTTTAAGGAGTTGCAATGACACAGTCTCCCTATACAAGGTCGCAAATAAAAAGCGACGAGCTTGCTAAAAATGCACAAGGGAATTCCTTGTATTCCGCGCTGAATCATCTTTTGCAAGAGACAAGCGCGTTAGATGCCCGCATTCAAACTCAAGTTGGGGTAGTCACGCACTCTTATGATCCTGATAGAGCCTCTCTCAATAAGGAATGCAGTACTTTCTTGAAGGAATTTAAAAAGCTTGCTCAATTCGCTTTTCAGCTCAAGCCTCTACTTGAACAAAAAATTGAGGAGCTAAAAGATAAAGGCCCTGCAATTTTGCCTCAGCCTGTACCTGCCTCTTCTATTCAAACAATTGTGATGCTGCATTTAGTTTCTGAGCAGTCCATGGGAAAAAGGATGGAAGAGATTTCTGAAGTCAAGCGACGCCAAAAAGATATTCTTAATCAACTAGAAGGTGGCTATACAACCATTTGTGCGCGCTTTGATGAAATAGTTTCACGCTTGAATCTTTTGACATACATGCGTGATTGTTTAGAAAGTGATGGTCTTTTGCCCGCTAATATTATGTACAATGTCGCCCTTCCTCAAGTCGTTTCATCACCATTTGCTATGCCAGCCAACCTGTCTTCTAACCCATCCTAATTTTTCTCTATCCTTAATTGTTTTGTTTTTCTTATCTTAAGCTTATCAACAAGGAGGTTCATTATGACAAAAGAAGTAGTAAAGCACCGTAAAGATGAAAAGAAAAAGCCTACACTCACACCTAAAGAGCGCAAGGCTAAAAAACAGGAAAAAAAGCAAAGTAAATAAAACCTAGCTTTTGCCTTCACACATCCTGCTTCAAAGAGGCAGGATGTGCCCACCTTACGGTTCCTTATAATTGCCACTCTGTAGTTGAATTTGCAATTTTTCGCCGAACGTGATACGTGTAACTCAACACTTTTAAGAAACGGAGATGCTATGGCCACCACTGCTGAACAAGATGCACGAAAGAAACTTTTTTTTGAGATGCCCTCCTTTGAAAAAACAGCTGCCTTCAGCTCTTTGAAAAACTATGCCTTATCACCCCTGGACTTAACAAAAGAGGGAGTTATAAGCCCAGAACGCATAGCCAAAATGAAAGCTTTAGCAGCCGGTTTTACTTGCCTTTATGGTTTTGAGAAAGTGAGCGACGATGTTCTACAAGCACTTTTTCAGCTTGCAGACCAGAGAAAGGCTCTTATACAAATGCAAGCCATGCAAAGTGGTGAAGTAGTCAATTTCATTGAGGGAGTAGAATCGGAAAACAGGCCTGCTCTTCACACTGCCATGCGCGATATTTTTGATGCGCCCAATTCTGGTAAAGCTGCTACAAATGCGCGCCTACTTGTCAAAAAAGAACATGAAAAGCTGAAGAAGTTTATCGATGAAATCAATGTTCAAAAACGCTTTTCAGAGATGATCTTAATCGGCATCGGCGGTTCAGAGCTTGGTCCCAAAGCACTCTACAATGCACTTTCATTTTATCAAAGAAAAGATCGCCAGGTGCATTTTATTGGTAACGTTGACCCTGACGATGTAGCCCTCACACTTGGCAGCGTAGATCTTAAAAAAACCCTCGTCGTCGTCGTTTCAAAATCAGGCACAACACTTGAAACTGCCACCAATGAAGAGTTTTTACGCAGTGAATATGTAAAGCAAAACCTCAATCCGAATGAGCATTTTGTCTCCATCACCATGCCTGGTACCCCGATGGATGATTTGAAGCGCTATAAGGCCGCATTTTATGTATGGGATTATGTCGGCGGTCGCTACTCCGCAACGTCCATGGTAGGCGCTCTACTGCTCTCTTTTGGCGTAGGCTATGATGAATTCATAGATCTTTTAAAAGGCGCGCACGCCATGGACCTCGTCGCTTTAAAAACAGATCCCAAAGAAAACCTACCACTTCTCTCTGCACTATTAGGCATCTGGAATCGTAATTTCCTAGGCTATTCTACAGAAGCCATCATTCCCTACGCTCAGGTTTTACATCGCTTCCCTGCCCATCTGCAGCAGTGTGACATGGAGTCCAATGGCAAACGCATTGATCGGAGAGGAGAGCCTTGCGCTTTTGAAACAGGACCCATCATCTGGGGTGAGCCTGGAACTAATGCTCAGCACTCCTTTTATCAGCTGATCCATCAAGGCACAAACATCATCCCCCTCGAACTCATCGGCTTTATCGAGCCCCAATCAGGTCACGACTTTGAATGGAAAGGCACAACATCTCAAGAAAAGCTTCTCTCCAACCTCTTCGCACAAGCTATGGGGCTAGCCATGGGTCAAAAAAATGCCAACCCCAACAAAGTATTTCCCGGCAACCGTCCAAGTCTCCTGCTCTTAGCCAAAAAGCTGACGCCCTACGCCCTCGGCGCGCTCCTCTCTTACTATGAGAATAAAATCGCTTTCCAAGGGTTTATCTGGGGTATCAACTCCTTCGACCAAGAGGGAGTTCAACTGGGTAAAGTACTTGCTGAAAAGCAGCTTGGTCTCTTCAAAGCTGAACATGAGGGGCAGAAAGCTGAACCCTTTCCTTTAGGGGAAACGCTCTTGCAGATTTCAAAGCAGGTCTGAGAGAGTATAAATAAATGTAAAATATAATTATATAAATGTGTAAAAAGAAGACTATATACTAAAACAGGGTTTTATATATGAGTGATAGTCTTCCAATTCCTCCTCGTCCACCAGACGATCATCTGCATACAATTATGCAAAACGTAACGAAAGACAAACATTTATTGAAAGTTAAGCTCGATAAATCCTGGAATCCCATTGGTGTAACGACTCAATCTAAAGATGAAGCACGCAGTGGTCTTTTTGGACGTATAATTGTATGGATTCATGCAGCTGAGTATGATTTGGAAACAAATGTAAAGCATTTGAAAACTGAAATTGAGAAGATGCAAAAAAGTGAAAATATTGACAGTAAGCAATTTGAAGATTTGCAGCTGCAGTATAATGGTCTTATTGATGAAGTGGCACAACAAAAATTTCAAAAGAAGTGGTATAACTTTTTTACGACAGATGAAGAAATAAAAAAGCAGAGAGAAGAATTTAGCAAGATTAAATTTATAATTGCTACAGATAAGTCTTCCGACCACACGACAAAAGTAACGAAACCGCTGTTTCCAGAGCCAGTTTCCTCGCTTCCAGCAGAAAATACAGCTCAGCTGACACAAGCTACAGAACAAGATTTAGATATACATGAAGGAGAATCAACGCTGGAGAGGCCGACTTTAGGAAGGCTGAAAGAGCCTTCTGCTGAAGTGACTGCCGTTCCTATAGCACCAGTTCCCGTTACTGCAGAGCCAAATGCAGTCACAACACATTCAGTAAATGATATGGCTACAGTGAACCAAGTAACAGTGCTACAGCCCCAAGAGCCAGACACGGTTGCACCTATTCAAGCGCCGTCTAAAAAAATAATAGCTACTTTTGAGGAACTTACTAAGAAGTTTAGTGCCATTAGTCAGCAGGAAGATACCACATTAGGTAAGGCACGAACAGCAATTCAAAGTCTTGGTAATTCAGATGCAGTCGATTGGCAGGAAAGGCTGCAGCAAGCAAGTCAAGCAAACGAAGCTGCAAAAGAAGCTTACTTAGACTTATTAAAAAAACAGGCTCTTGACCGAGCTGTGAAAATAAAAAACATGCAAGCTCAAACAATGCAGGTACTTGAAGCAATCCAAGCTTTAGGGTTAAGACAAGGCCCACATGCTAGTATTGCGCAGCTGACTGATCTAGAACAAGCCTTTGGAGCAATCAGCACGCAAATTGAGCAAAATGTAGACGTATACCAAACAGCAAAAGAGTCACTTGATGCACTGGAAGAGCAATTGAAGACGGCTCTACAACAACTGGCACAGCTGAAGAATGACTATGCTAAAGCGAGTGTAACAAAAAAAGAGACTCTTCTTTCTGAGATTCAAAAGCTATCACCAGAAGTAGCAGGTGATACGATTTTAAGTCGCGAGTTAGCGAGTGCTCAGCGTACGTTACAAAGCCCTCTCGTCAAGGGTAAAGAACATGAGCATAGTCAAGGTTTAAAACAAGTTGAAGAGCAGCTGAAGAGTGTTAAAGCTGAAATTGAAAAGCGAAAAGCAGCTTTTGCTCCATTTTTTTCACAAATCCAGAGAAATAGGGAGCTGCTGCAGGGAAAATTAGCTGCCTTACCAGATGATGCTACTGCAAGTACGGTTTTGAAAAAAAACTATCTGACTCAACTGCTTCGTGAAATAACTGAATTGGGGCGTACAATAACTGTTACAACTCAGGCGAGCAAGATACCAACAGGATTAGTAAAGATACCATTTGAGCAGCTTGATGCAACAGTTGAACAACAACTTCAAGTGATTAATAGAGCATTTCAGAGAGGCTTTTCTCTTGGTGCAATCGAAAAGGCGCTTGTACCAACGGGGGACGAGATTCAGATAGTTCACTTGCCAAGTGTCATGAATGCGATAGATCAACTCGCTCAAGCAGTGAAGATGGTTGACCTGCTTCAAGAAAAAGCAAATGTTGTTTCTCCATCAGGTCTCAATCCTGTTCTTTTACAATACGAGAGTCAGTATCTTACAGCACAACAAGAGACTCTTCGAAAGAATTCAGAAATGGTCTCTTCCATAACTCTGAGTACTGTTGATAAACAGCTAGAAAAAATGGCAGAAGAATTTGAAGCATTCGCAGACAAAATTGTTGTACTTGCTCGAGATCTTGACACCAGAAAATTGCCAGATGAAGAGCAGATGGATACGATTTTAGGACTCATTTTTGCCTGTCATACAATAACTGAGAGCTTTGATATACAAATTGATGAAGCAGCATTGGAAAAACTTCGAGTACAAATTTCTGCATTACCAAAAAAATGACATTTCCATGCATGATGGATGGTGTGTACATAAGGCGACTATCCAATGGTATCGTGTGAACAGTCTTTAAAAGAGTTTCTTTTGCACTTACGGGCAGAGCGCGCCCTTTCTTCCAATACAGTCAAAGCTTATGGACGAGATTTAACGTTTTTCTGCATATTTTTAAAAAAAATGGAGAAAGA
>JAHFTM010000228.1 GCA_023269335.1 Chlamydiia bacterium | reverse complement strand
AATTTCAAAATCCGATAACGCCACTGGAGAAGATTGAACTCCCACACCACTTTGCGACACTACACTACTCATAATCACCCTCTATCTCTTGTATGATTTAGACTACTAGGACTACCTATTTTACTAGACTTATCGTGCAAAGACTTAGCCAATATATAGGCTAACTGCTCAGTTACTTTACTTACTTTTTCACAGCTGAAATGGCCTCTGCCTTGCATTTTAAAGATGCGTGTTTGAGCCTGGCGATCAATCCAAGATACAATGAAGACTCGTTTTTAGGGGCATGCATTTTTACTAGCTCGCTAACCTCTTTTTTCCTTTCATAAGGGATTTCCGAGTGGTCTATACTGAAAATAAGAGTATATAAAGCACACTGAGAGATACTGGAGGCAAATTGAGGGTTTTCCTGGATCAGTTTCCGATCTGTTAACAAAGTTTTAGCGCTATGAAATGCCATATCATGAATACACGATGACAGCTTCCATAGAAGAGCTCCAAATTCTGAATTTGGAGAACTTCTGCTCATACTTATTGTCTTCTTGAAGAAACGGACAATCAGGGAAAAATGATTCTCACCTTCAACTTCATAGGGAGGGATAGCGAGTAGATCGAGCACTGCTTCTATAATTATGGTGAGATCACCGGAAGTTTCGACTAAATTTGGACCTTGAGCAAGCTCTATCACATGATTACAAAAATAAGAAACAATTGCAGCTTGATCGCTATTGAGGATCTGTTTACTTCGAATGACACTCAGCAACTCTTTTAGAGCCACACCATCATCTTGTACAAGGCTATGATGGAGAAAAAGATTTGGTACATAAGGCGAAAAAGCACTTTCCGTAACGATTCTCGATGCCGCTTCTACCACAGCTTCAGTAAGGAGATCATCACAACGCACCACATGGCAGGGAAAAACAAGACTATCTTGACGTAATAACCATTCGTCTTGATGGATCCCAACAAGCTGGTGCATCTTGTGCTGTGAATTGTCACGTAGCCAATCTGCAATAGGCGAGCTGCGCACCATGTTGCGACTAGGAGGCAAATCAGAGGGACTATTATCATCTCTTATGAGTATCCCAATAATATGCTCCCCAGCTACTTGATCGGTAAAAAGTTGTTTTTTTAAAGTCTCAATAGTTTTCTCTTTTTCGTGAGACATAATAATAACAATTCCAACATTATAGATCGCTCCTGCTGTTCGAATCAAAGCATGCAAATACCCTAAAGCTTGTGGATCTATTGGCTCTGCTAAAGAAAGTGCGGTCATTGCTTGTGAGAGTGGTTGCTGAGGATCACTTACTTCTTCGCGAGGAGTAAGTAATGTATCAAGAGCTATAAAAATAATAGCAAGCGACTCTCTTGCATACTCTTGAATGATCTCAATTATAAGCCTTGGAAAAGTGGCTGGAATAGCATCTCGAAGACATTGTTCTCTTGTAAGAGGCGAAGTTACTACATCACGCTGAACAAGCGTACCTACTGCAATCATAATTACTCTCTATTTTCTGGATATATTGGCCACACTAAACAGGCACTTTATTGTAATTGTCTTAATTTATCAAATAGAGTTACTATTTTGCCTAATAAAAGGATTGACCATGTTCCATGAAAAGGAAGACAAAAAAACTTCTAAAAAACCACTCGACACATCCTGGCAAAAGGCAACCAATTGGTATGATGCACTCGTAGGTACTGAAGGTCACCACTACCATAAAAACGTCATCTTGCCAAATGCCCTCAAGCTTTTAACACTCGATGTTCACTCGCATCTTCTTGATTTAGGCTGTGGCCAGGGAGTGCTTTCACGCTGCATGCCAAAAGATGCCCACTATACAGGTGTGGATCTCTCTTCAAAGCTTATTAAGCTTGCAAAAGAGCAGGCGCCAAAAAATGTCAAAACAGCTTTCTACTGCCACGATGTTACGCTCCCCCTCGAGATAGCCCACAAAGGCAGCTTTACACATGCAGCGTTCATCCTATCCTTGCAAAATATGCAGGATCAAGAAAAGGCCATTCAGAATGCCTCAGCTTACCTCAAGCCAAGCGGCAAGCTTCTGATTGTTTTAAACCATCCAGCCTTTCGCATTCCTCGTCAAACAAGCTGGGGCTTTGATGAACAAACAAAAATACAGTACCGCAAGCTCAATAGCTACCTCAGTTCCCAAAAAATACCGATCCATATGCATCCAGGAAAAACGCCATCTGAAAAAAACCACGATGATGTGACCTGGTCATTCCATTACCCCATCTCAGCTTATGCTGCCTTTCTTAAAAAAAGTGGTTTTCTCATTGAAGCTCTGGATGAGTGGTGCTCTGACAAAGAGAGCAGCGGCGGCGCAAGTAAATGGGAAAATCGCGCAAGGAAAGAGTTCCCTCTTTTCCTTGCTATCCTAGCAGTTAAAAATTCTTCTGTTTCTTAATATCAATATTCAAGCCATTTAAAAAGAGTAATAAAAAGGCAATGGGGAAGCAAAAAAGTGTCCAGAACCCAAGCCAAAAGCGCGACCCATTGTAGTGCATAATGTACACCGAGTCATTATAAGGGAAAGTAATACCAGTAAGCAAAAGCATCAGTGCTATCGGAAAAAAAACAACAAACCAAAAAATCAACCAAAAGTATGAATATCGGTACTGCATACGAATACTTATTTTCTTTTCACTCATTGTGAACTCCTTTTCTTTGTTACATATCATTGATTGCTTTAAGAATAGCTTCCTTTTCCTCAAGCGGTAAAGAGCAAACCCCTTCATGGCAAATGGTTAACCTTGTCTTATCAGCGCCTTTTGTCAGCTCTTTTGCAAGCGGCAGCAAAGCTTCCAGTCCATCATCTTTTTCCTTCATGATCAGGCAATAATGAGGAATGACCTTGTGAGCAAGCATGTCGATGATCTCTTCACGAAACTCTCTTCCTTCATTGAACTGAATCACACATGTTGCTTTCTTTTGATCATAAAAGCGCTGCAAAGCTTTTAAATGATAGCAATAACCAAGTGAATAGGCATCGATGTATCGTTTTGTAGCTTTAAAAATATCTTCTGCTTGCCGCAAATAGTTTTTCTCGAAAGTAATTTGATAGAGTCTCAAAAGATTTTCTGCATGCACCGCATTACCTGAGGGCTCGGCACCATCTGAGTAGTGGCATTTTCGCACCAGCAGATTCGCATCTTTTCCATCCGTCTGATAAAAAGCTCCATTGTCAGCTTTAAACTGCTCTTCTAAAACTGCTGTAAGTTCTATCGCCCACGCAAGCCACTCTCTTCCCGCACCTACTTCAAAAAGCGTCAATAATGCTTGAATGAGAAAGGCATAGTCATCAAGGCTTGCATGAAAACGCACTTCGCCTTCACGATAGCGCCTAAAAAGTATTTTTTCTTGCTTCCCCTCTTCTGCTTTCCATAAGTTATTCTTCAGAAACTTGGCTGCTTTAATTGCTACTTGTAAATAGTCATCGCGTCTCAAATAAAAACCGGCTCTAGCGAAAGCTTCTATCATCATGCCATTCCACGCCGTGATGATCTTATCATCTTTAAACGGAGCTGGACGACCTTGTCGTACTTTAAAGAGCGACTTTTTGGCTTTCTCTAGTATTGTTGCCAAAGCCTCAGGTGAGACGCCGTGTCCTCTCATCTCAGCAAATTCATCC
>JAHFTM010000227.1 GCA_023269335.1 Chlamydiia bacterium | reverse complement strand
CATAGGGGCTTGTGATGTTTACAATAACATGCTGAGTTGGAAGAGGAATGATTTGCTGTGGATGTACTTTTATTGACTGTGCTTCTTTTATTTCTATTGCGTAACGGTCGGTAAGGAATGCAGGCTTTTCTTTTTCTACAACGGGTTCTTTTTGTACAGCTGGTGCCTTTTCTTGGGAATGGGGCTCGAAAGTTATCTTTTCTTTCGAGTAGTTTGTCTGTGGTAAAGCCTCTCGTTTGACAACTAGATTTTCCACAACTTTAGGCTGTGTATCGAGATCTTTTGAAAGTGACTGTTTTTCCCCTTTCAAGCTTTCCTGAATGAGCTGTTCAATTTTTTTCTCAAGTGTTTTTATAGAAATTTCTGGCGACAGCCTGTTATGTAAAATGAAGGTAAGATCTATTTTCCCTACTTCGTTCGACTTACTTGCAAAAATTTCAGGAGCTCTAGCCTGGGTATCATTTTCAAGCTGTTCAGTACCTTCCTCATTTTGCATCTTATGTAAAAGTACCCCTTTTGCAAGTTCATCGACCTCTTCAGAATCAAGTGTTATGTTTGGTGCATTTTCAGCGAGCACCTTTTCTATATCGTGTGAGGTAAGAGGATGGACGGAGTCAGAAAGCGATGCTTTTTGAATGAGAGCCAAAACTAATGGCAGAAGCTCTGGGTTTAAGCGAGCTAACTCTCGTACGCGCGATGGGATTTGGACGGAGCCATCATTTGGTTTTGCTGCCGTAGGCTCTTGTAGAATAGCAATGCCTGTAATGGTGACTAATGTAACCATAACGTCCTGGTTGGATTACGTATCGTAAGCGAACATCTTAACAAGATCTTTATTTTTGTCATTCCTCTTTATTTTTTTGTTTTTAGGTCAGCGGCTCTTGCAGAGGAAGAGCTGCTCTTTGGTTTGGGTAAAATTTCATCAAGGATACCTCTATATCTTATTGATAACTCAGCTGAACTCAGGAGACTTTTTTCTATTTGTTCAAGGTAGCTATTGTTGCTTTGAACAACTCCAAAATTTTTTTTCCAAAAGGCAAGATCAATACGATCTTCTCGGACTTGATCTATTAACTCAGGTAGCAGCAGGCTAACTATAAAATTTTCAGCTTGTGAAACTCCACCCAGAGCCTCTGTAATTGAAAAAAGCCTTTTAGAGAGTAAAGTAATGAGGCTGCTAGGGTTAATAATGGCTGTCTTAACTAAAAATTTATCTAGAATAACTTTATTTTTTCCAAATAGCGAAGCACAATGCATAACATACTCTTCATGCAGCATTTTGGCTTTTTCGCCGCCTATGACAGCTTCAATGACGCGAAAACTGCTGACAAATGTAATGGAGACTATTTTATCTTCCAAACTAGGCGCAAGGCGCACAAAATAGGCTGATAGATCTGCCGGTAGTCCAACCCTCCAATCCTGGATCATTTTTACTACCAAAGTAGCGCGGATAACAAGAGCATCGAATTTTTGCGTGAGAAGCTCGCTTTGGGTGCATTGCAAAAAACCTGCTTTTATTTTAGCGGCGTTTTTAATGAGCTGAGGTGCATGCACTGCCCACCAGACGAAATCAAGCTGGTCTATATCAGTATCTGGTTTGATTTGCTGTATTCCAAAGTGAAGTGGCTCTCTTCCTTGTAAGCTTGCTTCCAGATCTTGCAAAATGCACACCATTTGTGGACGTTTTTTGAAATCCAAATCAAAAGGAAGTTTTTTCTCTCCTCCGCTTAAAAAATCTATTAGATTTATAGCTAGCTGTAGCACAAGATTTAAGTTTCCACAGGTAGCTTCAAAGGCTTTTTTTAGGGTTGGTTGTATGCTTTGTGCCTGAGCAAGAAGCTCATTTTGTTTATGGAACAGTAAGGGCAACAAGAGTTGACGAATGAAAAGAGCGAGTAGAAAAAAATTTGCCTCTTTTGTGTTATTGAAAGTAGCAGGTTTTTTATCAGATAAAAAAAGGCAGATAGCACCGCGAAAGTTTTCATGGAGGTTGTAGACAGTCTTATTATTTAATCGACAGAAGAATTCTACCCACTCATTGAGGAAAGCCTCTACAATTTCAAGAGCACTATTTCTGCGACTTTGAAAGGCGCTATGAGCTGCAGCAGTGGAAGCAGCAGAACTTGATCTTACAACAGTTGGATCGATCTCAGTGAAGAGTTGTTGCAACTCATGGATAGAGCAACCAGGTTGCTGAAGTTGTAAGAAAATTTTATTGATACCTACGTTGAATTGAGTGTCATTTTTAATAAAGCTTTGTATGAAAGTTTTGTAAAGTAAAATACTTTTTGCATTCATAGTGCTATTCATGAAAGCGTCTACTTTTCGTGGTGCAGAACCTAGCTTCAGCTGATAGTCTTCAATATCCAGTTCTAGTGCATAAGCAATGCAGGCAGCTTTATCCTCTTCAATGTGGAAGGCAAAAAGCGTTTCTTGTGCCCAGACTTCTTCTGCTTGTTGGCCACTTTCTGCTTTTCCTTTTACATTTGATGTGGAGGCCGCAGTAGTAATTCTTTTCTGTCTTTCAAAGTACTTCAGAAACAGTGGTCGTTTGCAAAAGAAGCAAAAATCTTTGTAGTGAGTGCCTAGTAGTCTAGAAAGCTCCTCTTCTGCAGAGACTCTCAGAGTATTACTTTCTCCTGAGAGATTCAGTATGGCAACAAATTTTGGAAAAAATTCCCTATTAGCATCTTGAGCTAGGTGAGCAGGCAGTTGAGAGAGTTTTTTTATATATTTTTCAACGACCAAAGTGAGCTCAGCTACCATTCTCTGCCGTAGCTCAGTTCTGGTAGCATCGAGCATTTTAAGTGAGCTTTGAGCCTCTTGTTTGCTACCTGTAGTTTCTCTTCTTTTGGGGGCTACAGTGTTGTCTTGTGCTGCAGTCTCTGCGGCTGATGCCACTTCTTCACAATCTTTTGCTTGTATATAGCTCTCCCTACGCCTATGGGTTAATAATTGCAATGCTTGAACGCGTTGTTGCAATTGTTCTATAGTCATCTGTTGAAGGCTCTTACAGTCTAAACTCTGTGACGCTCTTCGGCGAGGTAAAGGTGGCTCACTTACTTCATTTCCTGGTGATGTTGCTGCACCACTAGAAAGAACGCTCTGGCCAATGACTTTTACCAATGGCTTGGTTTTAACATCAGCTGAAGATAGCCTAAGAGCATCTGTGGGAGTATAATGACTTGAAGGCGCACCGGCCTGTGCTGTTTCTGAGTGTGTCACTTGAGTTCCTGCTGCGGCCGGTGAAGCACTTATTGTCATAATTCTATTTTTTTCCTTTTGCGTTTCCTGGTGCAGTAACTGGAGCACTTGATGCAGAAGCTGTGGAAGTTGCGAGTGCAGTAGCTCCAGCACTTGCAGAGCTATTTCCTAAAGATAGCTGTTGCATATGCTGGCTCAGCCCACTAGGAGAGGCAGGGGCTTGTGAAGATTGAGCAGTGGGAGAAGAAGCTGAAGAAGAAGATGATGACGTAGTAGTTTTGACTTTCAAGTTAGCCAGTAGCTGTTTTGTTTGGCTCTGGCCAAGAGCAGTAGCAATAGCTGGTTGATTTGTTTCCAGAATAGCGATCATCTCAGGCATGGATGCAATCTTTAAAGACTCTAACGCTTGTATGAGAACAGCTGTCGATTTAGTTCCATACAGCACACAACAGCGTACAACGCACTCT
>JAHFTM010000226.1 GCA_023269335.1 Chlamydiia bacterium | reverse complement strand
AGCGTCAAAAAAACCATTTTGAAGAGAGTTTCCAAGGACAAAAGAATTAGTGAAATTTGAACTACTGATCAGCGCAAGACAGCCGTGAACACTTACTCTCAAAAGCATCGAGACGTAAGAGCGCGGACATCTGGCATTTTTCCATAAGCTCTTTTGCGCCTAGAATTTTGTAGATGCGCACAAATTCAAATCTTAGCTCATCACTCAAAGTAAAATCTTCGGCTTCAAGCTCCCAGTATGTTTCGTGTTTTTTTTGATATTTTTGCACTTCAATACTTAAATCGACAAGCTCAAGATAGAGACCTTTGAAACACACTGATTTTTGAATGATATCTTCTAGACACTCAACTTTTTGTAGCTCTCGAATAAGCTCCATCGTTTTATTACGGCTTTTTTCCTGAAAATGCTCTGGGCCTTGGCTTGAACAGGAGGAAACGCTAAAAACAAGAGCAGTGAACCATAAAAAATACTTCAAGGAAAAGCGTGGCATAGAAATCCCTGGGTGAGTCAGAGGATGGACTATGCCCGAAGCTTTATTTTTTTGCGACAGTACTGGCAGCTTGTGCTTCTGGACAGTCGTTTTCTACAGTAATTCCCGGCAAGCCATCTTGTGGCCAGCAAGCTTTTGCAGTAAACTGTATTGCACCTCTGTATTCAATAACGCCTTCATTCAAATCAATCCTACAGTCATACTGTTCTGATGCTACGGGCTTAGTACATGTATGGTTAGAGAGCGACACACCCGCTTTCGAAGATGAAGAGCTTGAAGATGAAGAGTTTGAAGATGAGGAGTTTGAGTCTGGCCCTTGTTCGGTCCGCAGCCTTAATTCAGGATGCTTTGGTAAACAAGTTCGTAAGCTAAAGAAGTTCAGTTGTCGAAACCTAGGTAACAAACACGCTTTATCATATGTAATCACGGACTCTAACGGCTCAGTAAACCCGGCCAGTTGTGGGTAATATTGTGTGATAGCATGGCCAACAAGCCTTTCCATTCGACTGCAATAAGCCGTGTCTCTATTATATCTTTGCTTATCATACATGATAATCGATACACGACTCAGATCCAGATGCGTTACATCTGCGAAGGCAGCCGCAAGAGGTGCTCCTATGGTAGCTTTTTGAGACTGATCTGCAAAAAAAGGCAGGCAAATGCTATCAAGTGCCATCTTGATCATTTGATCAGCGGGACATCGAGTATACTCGCGAATAAGAGCAGCAATTTCATAGGGCAGTTTAGACGGGGTATCAATTGTCAAAAGAAGCTCACTTACAGCGTCATACACTTTTCGTTTTTTGTTGCCTACTACTACCATTTGGTCCCCAATAACAGTACTTGAGCTTACAGAGCGAGCATTGGCTGCAGCTGCTTCTACTTCTCTTTTTCTCTTTCGGTTTGTGGTTGTTGCAGCTCCACTTCCTGCATCATTGCTCCTCTCAGTAGGTACGGTCAAATCGGGCTGCCAGCCAGGTGAGCCGAACATATGCATGGATTGCTGTTGCAAAAATGAGGGTACTGACATAATTACACCTTTTTTAGACTATTAAAAAAATAATTATAATATAAACACCTATTAATTTCCAGTTCTATTTTCTTCTTTTAACCACATACGTAACAAGCTAAAAATAGGTGTTTTGGCACAAATTATGGCTGTTTTTTTTCAGATATTTTCATTTCTCACAAATTTTCTTGTGTAAAAAGATGATATCCAGGTAGAGTATTCCCCAATGTTAGGGCGTATAGCTCAGTTGGTAGAGCTCCTGTCTTACACACAGGCGGTCATAGGTTCGAGTCCTGTTGCGCCCATAGCCACTATAGTTTTGCGGAAGTAGTTCAATGGTTAGATCACCGGCCTGTCACGCCGGGGGTTGCGGGTTCGAGTCCCGTCTTCCGCGAATTTTTTCGCCACAAAGTCCTTTCGTAGATTTTCTTTTTTAGGTAGACTCCACCCTAATACAATAACAACGTGTTTTATGCCATTTGACCCAAGTACACAAACGTCTAGCGAAACTTCAAGAAAAGCTGCAATATCTCACGCGCTTTCTTACGTCTTACTAGTCGTCGGGGCCTTTATTGCAGCTTTTGCTATCGATATTTTTTTCCTACCTAACAACCTCATTGACGGTGGTACAGTAGGCCTTTCCATGATCGCAGGAAGGCTTTTTGGCAATAAACTCATTCCAATTTTCATCATTGCTTTGAACGTGCCTTTTATCTATTTAGCCTATCGCTACGTAGGCAAAGCCTTTGTTATCAATCTTGTACTTGCGATGCTCTCATTTTCATTCTTCCTTCTCATTATGCCCTACATCTTTATCCAGCCCTTTATTGGAGACAGCCTTGAAGTGGTTGTGATCGGCGGTGCTATTTTGGGAATCGGCCTTGGCCTTATCATTCGAGGCGGAGGCTGCGTTGACGGCACAGAAATCTTAGGGATCATCATCAACAAACGCCAAGGCTTTACTGTTGGCCAAGTAGTGCTTGTTTGTAACATTTTTGTTTTCGTAGCTTGCGGCCTTGTTTTTAAAGACTGGCACCCACCACTTTTATCGCTCATTGCCTACATTGTCGTTGTAAAAATTATGGATGCTGTTATCGTGGGCCTCGATGAGACAAAATCAGTACTTGTGATCTCTACTAAGTCCAAGGAGATCACCAAGGAAGTGTTGCATGAACTAGGACTTGGTCTGACAATCATGTATGGAAGAGGTGGCTTCTCAGGACAGCCAATAGAAATTTTGTATATCATTGCCGAACGTTTGCAACTAGCTGAACTCAAAGAGCTCATCTTCACAATTGACCCTAGAGCTTTTATGGCAGTAGAAAATTTACATGAAATTTCTGCTGGCAAGCAGGGTGGAAAAACCTTCACCCGTAGAAAGCACATTACTGATATTGCTCAAAAGGTGCTGCACAGTTAAATAAGAACCGGAGAAGAGACAATGCAATCCACAAACCAAGGCCCTCTTTTTTGGATTCAAAGCGACAAAATAGCTACCAACCAAAATCTAATTGATGGTGAGAATGAGCAGCCATTTTTCCCAGCTGTAATCCAGGAAATTCAAACGCCAGCGGCTATCTCAGTCATCTGCCTTGTCTCTGCCTACTTCTTTGAAAGCATTTTTTTTCAAACCTGCTTTGTTATCTCGTCAGCCCACTTAGCAACAAGGCTTGTAAAAAAAATATTTGCCGACTATAGCTTTATGCACTCCTTACAAAAACAAGCACTTATCATCACGCGTCGCACTCCCCATACGTACATTCTTGTGACATTAATTGCCTTTCTTTTTGCCTGGCATATGCCCCTGTTAAGTTTGACAGCCTCCATCTTCCTTGGCACTTTATCAGCACTTGCCATTGAACTTTATTCTCAAGGCGCAGCATGTGACTTAGAAAAAACAGATGGTAACAGATGACACTTTGGCAGATCGCTTTAGCACTTTTTTTAGTTGCAAACCCTATAGGCAACGTCCCTGCACTAGTTGCCCTGGTCAAGGATTTTGATTTTTGCACACAACGTAAAATCTTATTTCGCGAAGCGGTTTTTGCATTCTTTATTGCCTTCATCTTTCTTTTTATTGGCGAACCTTTTCTAAAGATACTCTACATTAATCAGTATGCTGTGAGTATCTGTGGCGGCATGCTTCTTTTTATCATTGCACTCAAAATGATTTTCCCTCCCCCAGAAAATGCTGC
>JAHFTM010000225.1 GCA_023269335.1 Chlamydiia bacterium | reverse complement strand
TTAAAGCACATTTTACCCGCACTTCTTATCTTTGATAAGAATGATGCTGTCAGTTGAATATGAAAACCAAACTAGCTACAAATTTAAAGTAAATTATATTATTAAAAAAAGCGAAACAAAGAGGTGCTTCTATTTTACGACTTATCAACCATCTTCAAGATTTTCTATATCAATCAAGAGGAAACCGTGTTGAGAACTGTGGTCGTAGGTTCAAGTCCTACTTGCCTCACTTTTTTACACTACTTCCTCATAAAAACAAATATTTATAATACATAGATTTTATTTACTCTTAAATTTTCTATTTCTAAGAAATAATGTTGCGCGATTTTTTGTTTTACATAATAATATCATCAAATTATTAAATTTTTATAGACATGTGGTGTATATGGAACCTTCCACTTCTCTTCCAGCTCTACTCAATGAGTCTTTAAGCAGAGCTCCTAATCAAAGTGCATCACCAGCACCGCAAACTGCTCAAAATGTAAGTAGTGAGACAACCTCTAGCTGGCTAGGGAGAATAATCTCTACCTGGCCAACTTGGCTATCTACGCCGACATTTGCTCTATTACCCACTCTCAATCTTGATGTGCAGACACCCGACGCAAGAGAGCGTCGCGAGCTTCGCCGAAATATCATGCGTGATGTTGCCCAAATCATTCTTGAATATAGAGTGCCAGCTGACATTGAAGAGGCTATACGAGATGTTTTTATCAGTAGAGGAAATTCGTTTGGAGAGCAACTTCCAGCGTCTTTAACAGCTCTGTTTGTTGAACATGCCTCCTTTATTCCTCTTGTGTCAGAGCTTGACCTACATGATATAGACTGTGTTCCAGAGATTATAGAGTGCTCAGCAATGCGCATTAAGAGTTGTGCAATCGAACTGAGCGTACTTGCAAGCTACTTGCCACATCTTAGGCGCCTTAACTTTTCAAACTGCAATATTGGAAACATGCCTGAGCGCATCATTCCTACAATCACAGATAAAGCTCTCTTTCCCCATGTTGAAGTTCTTGACCTTAGTAGTAATAACCTGATTCTCACCATGCAAAATGGCCCATTTACCGCCTCGAACACCCTGCAGATAGCAGATGTAATGAAGCTGCCCAAGTTAAAAACGTTAATTGTGAAACACAATCGAATTTTGCAAGCTGATAAAGAGGCTGCAAAAGCGCGCTACCCTCATCTTAACATCATTGATCAGTAGCAGGTGGTTCACGACCATATTCAGCCATCACAATTCAATCATTTTTATGTCTAAAAAACTATGAAACAAAAATAGTGTCAATTTTTATCTTGAAAAATGATTGTGCATCGTGGTATAGGTCTTCTCAATATTTTAATTTTAGTCTGAGGAGACTCTTGAGAGCTCAGTTTACAATCTTAGCCCTGGTAGCAGCACTTGTAAGCTGCCCACTTTTAGGTCAAAGCGCATCTCCTATTAGTAACAAAATAAATTTTTCATATAAAGTGAGCTGTGAACTGGAGAATTTATGAAAATGTATATTTTGCTGGTAGTTGCTATTTTGCAGCTCAGTATAAGCGATGTATGTACAGAAGAGTTAAAATTTTATAGTCAGTATCAACAGGACCAATATGCCTATGAAAACTTCTTCAAAGGGAAGAGAAATGGCGTTTTTGTAGATATTGGCGCCCATGATGGCGTGACCTTAAGTAATACCTATTTTTTCGAAAAAAGCATGGGCTGGACAGGCATCTGTGTAGAGCCAATACCTGAAGTTTTTGCACGTCTAAAAGCCAATAGGAAGTGCATCTGTGTCGAAGGATGTATTTTTGACAAACGCTCAACTGTCCCCTTCTTAAAGATCTCTGGGTGGGCTGAAATGCTAAGTGGAATTGTGCAAAATTATGATCCACGGCATGTGAAAAGACTCCAATGGGAAATAGATCTCAATGGTGGCAAGTCAGAAATTATCCAGGTCAAATGTCACAATTTGAATCAACTTCTTCTCGACAATAACATGCTACACATTGACTACCTAAGTATTGATACTGAAGGGGGAGAGCTGGGCATTTTGCAGTCAATTGATTTTTCTACAATAGACATTGACGTTCTTGAAGTAGAAAACAACTATCATGAACCCTTTAGAGAGTTTCTAGAGCCTCTAGGGTATCAAAAAATAACGGATCTAGGTCCGGATGAAATCTATCGAAAAATAAGAAAGGCTCCCTTATGAATCAAAAAATTTTCTCCGTTTTTATTGCTCTCTTATCAGTGCTTCCACCATTTATGTTCTCTTACTGGCCTGATGTACCCTATGAAACAGAGACAAAGAAACATAAGCAAGAATTTCTCAAATGGGTTGCTGCAAAAGGCTTGTGGGACGAATATGCTCGCATTATCCTCACAATGAGCTGCAGTGATGCAGATGACATTCCCAAACATCCAGATGCAGGAAAAGTATTTGATAAAGGCGCTGCTCCCTATCAACTCATGCATAATGGGTTAAAAATGGTAAAAGATGGCTATTGTGCCAGCTGGATGACAGATCTGATTTATGGACTACAAGGGCATCATGAGCCACAAGAGGAAAGAGTGTTTTATGAAGTTTTAAAACAGATTCCCTCCAAAGCTGTGATGATTGAGCTTGGAAGCTATTGGGGATACTATTCTCTTTGGTTTGCAAAAGAAAAGGCACAACATAAAAATTATCTTGTTGAACCTGATCCAGAACGACTTGATATGGGAAGAAGAAATTTTCAGCTGAATAACCTCTCGGCTACTTTTTTGCGTGGCTATGTTGGCAGTTGTGGCACGGATGCAGGCAATTTTCAAGGAGCTCGACAAATAGGTATAGATAGTTTTTTAGCAGAAAACAAAATTGACCATGTTGATATTCTTCACTCAGATATACAAGGTTCTGAATATGAAATGCTTGAGTCGGCAATCGCTTCAGTCAACGCAAGGAAAATTGATTACTTTTTTATCTCGACACACTCTGAAAAAATTCATGCAGAATGCATCAGTTTTTTAAAAGCGCATCAATATAGTATCATAGCAGAGCACTCTCCTGAAGCAAGCTATTCAGTTGATGGACTTGTGGTGGCAAGGCGAGTAGATTTGCAGGGCCTTGAAACCGTTTCAATCAGTAAAAATACTCCATGAAAGTTGCCTATTTTTTATGTATTCTCTTTCCTTTTTTTCCTCACGCCTTTGATGTAGATATCGTTTCTAGTTTTAATATAGAAGAGCTCCCTTCGAAATTAGAAACTGTGCGACAGACATTTCAAGTCAATAGAGTCTGTCCCTCTGATTATTTTGTTCGAAGGGCTCCCTATAACCCGAATCGTGTAAAAATCATTATATTTGACCCCTTTTTAAACCGTAACGTTATTTCAAAGCTGCCCAAAGAAAAATTAGTTCTTTTTTTATGGGAACCAGAGACCTATCCTCTTGCATTTTATCAACCCTATTCAAAAGTGTATACATGGGATGATAGGCTTGTAGACAATGTAAAGTTTTTCCGATTTAACTATCCCTATCTCATGCCCTTGCAAAAGAGCCCTCTTCATTTTGAAGAGAGAAAATTATGTACAGCAGTTGTAGGAAACTGGACTGTCCCGCGCCTCAACATTCTTAATTTTTTTTAATATTTTCACCCTGAGGAGCTTGAATGCTATGGACGCTGTCCTCCTGGCATAAAAATTCTTTCCATGTGGAAAGGAGCCATTGCAGGCCTGCATTCAGGTAAGGAAA
>JAHFTM010000224.1 GCA_023269335.1 Chlamydiia bacterium | reverse complement strand
AATAGGTGTCGCTTTCTTCATGTTCTTCAAATTGTAGCAGCTTGCATCCTAGCATGTAGGTATTGGGGCTATGGATTTTTGGGTCATCAGCCCAGTACTCTCTGCCTTGGCGGGTAAGCTTTACGCCAAATAGGGTGTCTTTGCGACTTTTATAGAGCGTGTGGCTAGGAAAGTTGACATTCAATAAAGTGCCTTGAGGTAGGGGATTTGTCAGAATATAGTTAGTAATTTTAAGAATATAAGACTCAAAGGCAAGATATTCGGTCTCTTCATAGTCAAAAGAAGAAAAGGCAATGCCGCCGATACCTTGAAACACACCCTCAATGACTCCGCCAACTGTGCCGCTATAAAGAAGCGAGCGGCCTTGGTTTCCTCCGCGGTTGATTCCAGAGACAATGAGATCTGGGCGAGAGCGTAAAATCACACTGAGTGCCATTTTTACGCAATCAGCCGGGGTACCAGTAACACTATAGCTTTCAGCCCCTTCCCACTTTATTTCATTGATTATCAAGGGTGATCGCAAGGTAAGAGCTAGCCCTATGCACGACTGTTCACTTGCTGGGGCGACGATGCTTAAATCTGCTGATCCTCTCAATGCATCAACAAGATGTTTGATTCCTGGAGCATGAATACCATCATCATTGGTAATAAGAATATGAGGGCGTTTTTTCATGCGTATTGCCTAATTTTGTAAAAAAGATAAAATATAAATAAAAACATATAAAAATGTTATTAAAATAATTTGTTTAATTTAAGTCCTCTTCTATTTATAATAAAAATATAAGGAAAGGATGTTGCCTGTCTTAAGCTGAGGAAACTTAATGCCTTCGTTTGTGCCTAAGCCGTTTAATAGCAAAGATGGTCTTTTTTCTGGTATGGGTGGTCTTTTTAGTTGGGTTGCAGAGCTCATTACTAAACAGGCAAAAAATTCACCTGTACCTGGATCTGCAAAATTAGCTCTTAAAAGAGCACGTCACCTTTCGTCTAAAGGCCACACTAAAGAGCTGCTTTTAGGAGCAGGGGAAATTGTAAAAAATCTTGAGCTTTTTAAAGAAGAGTTACAAAAAGACTTTGGTCAAGCATCCCAACCATTTATCAATAAATCAATAGATCCGATTATCGAAAATGCGCAGCATCTGATTTCTGAATTTTCTACACACAGCAATCCAACTGCTTCAGAAGCAGCTAGCTTTGAAGTTGTTCCTGATATATTAGAACAGGCAGTTCAGTCAGTAGAATTCTATTCACAATTTAGAGATGAAGCAAAACTGAAGAAAAAAATCATTATAGAAGCAATCAGTGCGACAAAACAGGCAATTGAAAAGGACTTTCAAGTTTTAAGGCACTACCAGCATCATGCACTGCAAGAGATTGAAGGTGATAAGGAAGCTGTAACACTGGTGCTTGATGCAAAACTTGAACCTATTTTCAAAGAGCTTCGTGCAATTCAACATGCCGATATCAAAACGGATGATCTACGCGAGTTTTTTATTTGGAAGTCACAAGCGGACGAAAAACGAAATGCACTCAACGAGCTTGGGTTTTTGACTATCGATAGCACCTTGCAAAGAGAGCCTGAATCCATGCTTACCATTGTCGTGGATGATCCAAAAGATTTAGAAGAGCTTTCTTTAATGGAATCTAATCTGATAGCAAAATCTAAAGAGCTTGCTTCATTAGCTATACTAGAAGAGAGGGCGCTCAGGCTTTTTGAGTTGTTAGAAGATACAACCTCGTTTCATAGAGAGATCTTCCTGGAAATAGAAAGACTGCTTTCTGATTTGAAAGCAGAAGCTGAAGGCTGGCAGGAAGCACGTGTTACTGAATATCAAGAAGATGATAACGTCTTGCAAGATACGTTTCAGGGGCTTTACGAAAGTATTTTACGTGCAGAATCGCTCCTCGAGCAGCGCAAAAGAGAATCTTTCAAGACAGGCAGCGACTCTTAATGAATGTAGTCGTCCGCAATTTGTCTTCTTTGATAGCTATCTAAAACATGAAAGATACGTAGTTTCTTCAAAGTCACCTGTGAAAATTGAGACAGTGGCATGAAGAGAATACGCTTGGAGAAACGCTCAGCATAGCGCTTAAAAAACGGCTCAGGGGGCTTTGATGCAACGTAGATGATCAAGGGCTCTATGGCGTAGTCGATAGCCGCTGTGAGAAGAACTTGGGCTTTTGTTCGCAGGCTAGCATAGTCAGGATCATGCCAGATATCATGCAGACGTCTTGGGGGATACGACATCATAAATCCACCATATTCGCAGCGGGCAATGCCTGGGCCCACAATATCACTGTCGATGGGTGTAGCATAAAACGCCATGTCGGACTCTTGTTCATTTTCTCCAAGCCAAGAAAGTCTCCATGGGTATTTTTCAGTATATGTATCAACTTCCCTTTTACTTGCTTTTTCAGGGCTATCTGCATCGAAGATGACAACGACAGATCCGGCTTGGCCTGGTGGCTTTCCCTTTGCCTTGACATAGAGCTTTTTTTCTGCAAAATGACGTATGGATTCCCTTACATCAATGCCATCTTCAAGGCTGACAGAAAAGGGTATTGTTCGAGCATCTTCTTCGCGCGCAAGCTCTACGCCTCTTTTTTTAAGTAAGTCGCCATAATCTTCAATCACCTTGTCTTCTCGTGGATAAGAGCAGATGGAAAAGGGGTTGGGTGAGAAAAAGCGCAGCGTAGAACGCTCTTTTTGAAGTCTTGATTGAAATGATTTTTTCGATGGCATCTTCATGTGGAAGTGAATTTTCTTTGTTTTGCCCCACACATCATCGATAGAAAGATCAAGCTCTGGCAGATTGTCAATATTTTTCAGGTGGGGATAGTCGCCTGCCAGCTTCCAGACTTCATAGGCAAAGTTATGATCAACTGCTCCTTTAGAGGCACTTAACAGCTCAAATAAGTGAGGTAAAAGCATGCCTTTTATATGTGCATAGTTTCGTGAGAATTTCATGATCATTGCTAAGGCGTAATGCGGCAAAGGGGCGCGCATTTCCTCTTCGTAGGGCTCTTTTGAACTTTTTAAAAGGTCGAAAATAAGCTTTTGCCTGTCACAGGTATCATCTAAAGAGTTATTTTGCCTCCATAGCTCATACTGCTTTGAGATCCAGCCATATTCAGCAAGTACATCACGGCAAGATTTTTCTGTAAGTGTAGCAAGCAATGCTTCCTTTTTCTCATGCTGAAATTGAGGAAAAGAAGTGTCATAGATATGCGAAAGTACACCTTTGACATGACTCATTCCCATGACGACAAGTATTTTTTCATATGAAAAAGAAAGCTCACGAAGTTTTTTGGCCATAAACAGTTCGCGTCTATGATCAAGCACTGTTTTTGACATTAGATTTTCAGCTGCAAAAAAAGCCTTGTAGTAATTTTCTAAGCCTATTTTGTGGATTGCGTATGGGTCAGGATAGGGGTCGTTCATCTCAGGATAGCCCACCACATCTAAATCAATGCAAAATGAGGGAATGTGGCCTTCACAGGCTGACCTGAGAGCCTCAAAGTGAGCATCGCAAGGTTCGACAAGGTAAATGAGTTTTTCTTTTGTATTATACTCTTCAGTTGTCACAACACTGATGTCAGGAAGGCGGGCAGAGGCTTGTAAAAAGTGCTTTTGTAATGGCTCTGGAAGCTCTACTGCCACACAGTCGGGCTTTAATTCTACAAAGGCCTTTCTTACACAGGCGGCTACCTCCATGGTG
>JAHFTM010000223.1 GCA_023269335.1 Chlamydiia bacterium | reverse complement strand
GCTTTTTGTCATTGCCGGAATTGGCACGACAATGCTGTTTAAAACCCAGACGATACCCCACGAGAAAGAAGCTGACCCTGATATTGTCATTGCCCAAGCCTTAAAAGACTATCCTTCTATACGCTATAGCTTTAATCCTAGCACGGGCAAGCTGCTTTTAATCGGCCACCTCTTAACAGCAGTGGACCGTAGTAAAATGCTCGATAACCTACAGCAGCTCCCTATTGTCACAAGCGTTGAATCAAGTAACGTCATTATCGATGAGTATGTCTGGAGAGAAATCAACCAGGTACTTGCTGAAAATCCCGCCTGGAAAAGCATTACCGTAAGCTCTCCTGGACCTGGAAAATTCGTGATGACAGGCTTTTTAAAGACTAGAAAACAGGCAGACTTACTCAGTGACTACATCACTCAGAATTTCTCCTATCCTGACCTTTTAGATAAGCGTGTGGTTGTCGAAGAAGACCTCAAAGCACAAATTCAGCAAAAACTCAACGAAGCAGGCTTTAAAAACCTTACCACGACGCTTGATGCAGGAGAGCTTGCCCTTAAAGGCACTGTCGGCTCAGGTGATTCTAAAAAGCTTGCAAGCTTGGTCGATGAGCTCAAGCAAACGCCCGGTATTCGTAATGTACAGCTTTTTGTCACAGAAGTTGCCTCGGAACAAGGCCGGATCAATATTTCAGAGCGATACCAGGTAACTGGCTACTCGGCTCAAGGGAGAAACTTTAGCGTGGTGATTAATGGTAAAATCTTGACGAAAGGTGATGCTATCGATGGCATGCTTATTACTGATATTCAACCCACCACTATCTTGCTAGAAAAAGATGGTTTTAAGTACCGCATTGATTTTAATAGATAAAAGGATTAAAATAATAATTAGAGAGGAAGACAGAGAAAGAAGCAGTCTCGTACACACAAATTTTTGCATGGTTTGGAAGGAGAAATTCAATGTTTGGAATGGAAAATAAAAAACCGAAAGCCGCTAAAGGAAAAAAAGAACTCTTTCTTTTTGACCTGGAAAAAGAGCTACAGGACAAGGAAAAGCAAAAAGAATATGTCAGACGCATTGAAGGGCGAGTTACAAAGATTAAAGAATTACTTCGCAAGGGAAGTAAAAAAGAAGATTTTGATTCTCTGGGAATACTATTAAACGGTTATCATGCTTTAGCAATCGTTTTAGGACGATCTGCCAAGTAGACTTTAGTATTTCTTACCACAATGCTCTCAAGTAAAATCTAAGAGCATTGACTGTTTGGTTTTCTGATAAAAAAACCAAAATGATTTGACACACAATGAAAGTAACGTAACTCCTAAAGGGAGGATAATATGTCATCAAGCAACCCTTGGAATAGTATGGCTAACATACCGGGCACAGCGAACTGGCTGCAACCTGGTACCCCAAACATTCAGTTCTCACCACTTGTTCAAATGATTGACTATCTTTCGAAACAAGCTGTGAGCATGATTGCTCAGATTCGCTCGAAGAAGAGTTCTATGAGTATCGCTGATATGTTTGACCTACAAATGGCCATGAACAAACTGTCGCAGTTCTCTGAAATGTCGACAGACATTGTTTCAGCTGTGAATACATCAGCTTTATCAATGGCAAGAAACCTCAAATCATAATAGATGGTTTGATGAACATCTTTTGGTGTACATTTTTTGGTGTACATTTTTTATATTTGCTTCAAAAGAAAGGAAGCACAAAAAAAGAGCGCCATTAAGAATTGAGAGCGCTGGGTTATCACACAGAAAAGGAGAAGAGGACATATGGGCGAAGATAGTCTTTTAAGAGAGTTCAAAGAGGACTTTGCACTCTTTATCGAAGCTGGATTCATTGCGATCAAACAGCTTGATGAGATTGCAGCAAGAAGACTGTTCCGAGCTGCAGAGCTTCTTAACCCTGATAACCCTGCCTCTCAATTAGGCCAAGGCTATATTGCCTTAAATAAATTACAAGTAAGTGAGGCGACCAAAGTTTTTGAAAACATCTTAAAAAAAGATCCTGCACATCACCTAGCCCAGGCGCTACTTGGCATTTGCTTTCTTCTTACCAAGGGCAAGCGTAAAAAAGGTGAAAAGATGATTTTAGATGCGAAAGAAAAGACCGGAGATCCGACAATTAAGAATTTGGCGGATGTCTGCATGGTATGGGCTGACAAGGATCTGAAAGAAAAGGCATTTTCTCCACTTGTTCCTACAAAGGAAGAAGCGGCTGAATAATATACTAATATGAACCCATAATCCGTGTGGTGGATATGGAAGACAAAACAGGTACAGAAAAAGTGTTTAAAATTGAGCCGATAGACAAACTGAGTCAATCGGTCAAAGTTGTGACTAATGCTGAAGAGATAGGCCAAGAGCCAGCTGTTGCAAAGACGAAGTTCGATGCAGCAGTTGCTAAAGCTGATACTCATTGGGAGCAACTACGCCTTCAGGGCACGCAAGTGGCGACAGCTGAGGCGCCCTCAAAGCCAAGTCCCATAGAGGAAATGAGCTTAGCGGCGCAAAAAGTTACGCAACTTCAACCAGCATCGACTACGCAGATCATCGGTCAATCTCAAGACATCAAAAATCATTTCAACACATCCATACAAACGATCAATGAACAGCTAAAAACGAATCCTGACGTTAAGATCAGCCCTGTTTACGAAGCATCGCTTTCGGAAAAGCTTGTACACGTAGATTCAAGCCTTAAAAGCGCACTTGGCATTACAGGAGTTGAAGTAAAAGGATCTCCGGCAGTAGCTCCAACACCTGAAGCTTCGAAGAATCCGCTCGCCAAGTTTTTAGGCTATCTCACAAATGGCGACAGACAACTAAGTACTATCGTTACAGAAGTGCAAAGTCTGGACGGCCCTGGAGGACAAAAACTCACACCGGCCAAACTTTTGGCAGTTCAGATTAAACTCAGCTTTGTGCAGCAAGAGCTTGAATTCTTTACTAACGTATTGAACAAAGCCCTTGAATCAACAAAGACTATCATGAACGTTCAGGTATAAAGCTAGAATCTACTCATTTAATAGGGCCACATGACTGAACAAGAAGTAAAAGCATTCGACTTTGGTTCCTTTGACTCAGAAGTCGAAAAAGTCATAGAGAGCCTTGACGAGGTAAAAGTAACAACTGTTTCTGGCCGTATTACAGAAATTGTCGGCATGCTTATTAAAGCAGTTGTTCCTCAAGTAAAAGTGGGTGAGGTGTGCCTTGTCAAGCGTGAAGGGATGGAGCCTCTCATGTGTGAGGTCGTAGGCTTCACAAGTGAGGAGGCGTTTTTGTCTCCGCTTGGCGAAATGCTGGGGATCGGACCTTCTTCTGAGGTCATTCCTACGCGCCTGCCTCTCAATATCAAAGTTGGGCCGGCCCTTTTAGGGCGCGTGCTCGACGGCCTGGGTAGACCGCTTGACCTTGCTACCAAAGGCCCATTGGAACTGCATGAAACAGCTTCTGTCTACCGAGCTCCACCAGATCCTCTCAAGCGTAAAATGATTTCGGAGCCAATCTGCGTAGGGATTCGAGCAATCGACGGAATACTTTCAGCTGGCATAGGACAAAGGATGGGTGTTTTCGCAGCAGCAGGAGGCGGAAAATCGACCTTATTAGGCATGATTGCAAGAAATGCCGTGGCCGATGTGAATGTGATTAGTTTGATTGGAGAAAGGGGCCGTGAAGTTCGAGAATTTATTGAAAAAGATCTGGGCCCAGAGGGACTCAAACGCTCTGTTGTTA
>JAHFTM010000222.1 GCA_023269335.1 Chlamydiia bacterium | reverse complement strand
CCGAAAAAAAGCGCCTCGTAGGTGTCGATATTTTCATCAGTTCACTTGATAACCCTCTGTCTCGGATTCAGAAGGCCATTTTCGGATTCCAGGCTCTCTCTTTAAGCATGATCGCCAATCGCGGCTTAGTTGTTTTTCCTAAAACAGAAGGCATGCAAGATGTCGAGATGAGTGATCTTTGGCGCTGTAGATTTATGGGAGAAAAAAACACGGGCGACTCCCTCATTGAACTTTATAAAAAACTTCATGAAGCTCAACTTGAAGTGACAAAGCATGAAAACCTTTACACGTTCGGAAAAGAAAATGTCCCAGGCTACAGCCTTGCCCCAACGGAACAATAATAAAAGGACGTATGCCTAAAAGCATGTTTAGGTCTGTGTGCTACTCTCTTCTTCAACCGTGAGATCTTCGTAAAGCCTTCCGCTAAGGGAATAGCTCTCACTGGAAGAGGAGGAGGATAGCCTCAAGATTGACTGTCGTAAATGGGAGGCAAGTGGTCCAGCTCCTCCACTCAGATGAAGAGCTTGTTGGTACAGATCACCTGCTTTTTTCCTATCTACCCTCTGTTCTGCCAAGCCATATTGATGGATTTCTGCTAAAAAATTTAGCGTAGTAACATTATTTGGCTGTATGAGGTAAGCTCGATTGAGCAATTCGTAGGCAACTCCTTCATTTTTTGGAGAGCCATGGTTCCCCCTCAAGAAAAAAGCTGCCAGATGCGTCATCACTACAGGATCCTGTGGATTGTATTGGAATGAATAAGAAAAATTGGCGTATGCCTGTTTTAATGCTTCTTGCTGTTCTGCCCCAATTCGTTCAATGGCCTGTAAAGCAAAATTTTTAAACTGTGCCGCTAGCAGTAGACTGTGTATGGAGATCATGAGGCTGTAAATGTACTGCTTTAAAGGGAAATAGGTAGCTCGCTCGTGTAAGAATGCGTAGACGTCAAGCGAAAGTAGAAGACTTTGAGGGATAGCCATTCCTCCGATACGCCAAACCTCTGCAATGATCATGAGGGCAGTAAGGCTGGTAGGATAGCGGGTTACAACAGCCAGAGCATAGTGAAAGGCAGCATCTCGATCGACAGCCGTGTTAACTTGTCTGAAGCAGAGGTCAATTGCTATGCCACAAACAATATGCTCCTTTTCACTATCTGAGATATTGGGATCCGAGAAGATCGCTACTACATTTAGTTGATCGACCATATCTTGACTGTCAATTCTGTAAATGTGCTCGAATACATTATTGAGCAGCTGATAGATATAAATTTTTTTAGTAGTTATCCCATGATCGCCAAAAGGACGAGAAAAAAGTCGCTTTTTACAGATATATTGCATCAGGATATCACCTTTTGCAACATAGCACTTATTATGCGTATCGACGACTAGAGCAAGGTAAAAAGGACTCCTTGTAACTATCGCCTCTTGAATGCGTAGAGACAAAGGTCTCTTCTGTTGATCGAAGGGGCAAGAGTCACGGCCGTCAAACAGGACAGTAGAGGGAAGATTTTCTGAATTTGGGACACTTAAAGTATAGATCATAAACAACTTATCACTATTTTTAAGTGAAATTATATACCATTACAATCATATATACAAGTGCGTTTATATATTAGAATATTTACTAAGAATTAGGTAATGAGAGATCAAAAAAAAATCTTCTACTTATCGCGAATAGCTTCATTTGCTATCGTGATCCAATAATTATTATTACTGCTGGAGCACAATATGATGCCCGTTACTTTTGTATATGACTTTGATCTCAAAGACTATTCTCTTGAATTCTCAGGGAATAACTTACTTATTAAAGAATGTGTCAAAGATCGCACCAAAATGGGTAAAGCGAAAACATGCTCGAGTGAACTTTCTCAAGCTATACAAACTATCTTTTTACGGCACACGGGTATCCCAAGCGAAGAGGCTAAAAAACTTCAACTTTTTATTAAAAAACTCATTGATAAAGTAGAGCAAAAAATCATCCAAGAACTGCCTTATAACTTGGGCAATCTGATTGCCCTCTTACAAAAAATCTTGGGTCTTGGGGTGCTGGGCACTTTACACAAAGCACAATATACGCTCATTCATATGCCCATTGTTGAAAGTGCAGCTGTAAAAATCAAAAAGGAAAATGCTGAACAAGAAAAGTGTTTGCGGCTTCAACAAGAACATAAGCTGCTCATTACACAAATCGGGACTCCTTTGGGTGTTCAGGGTATCTTCGGACATACAGAGCTGAAAGAAAAAATAACAGCTGCCCTTGAAGACCTTACTCTTTTTTCAAAAATCCTCAAACAGCCACTACCCGAAAACTCGCTTATTCTCATTGTAGAAGCACTCACAGAAAATAAACTACATGCAAGCTTGATCAAGCGTTTTGAGCAAATCAAAAGCACTCGTTTTGAAAATAAGCAGATGCCACTTCTAGATATATTACGCCTTGCTTTTTTCATTGAAGAGAAGATTTTTAAGGTCAATAAAGTGGCCCAAAACTTCTTTTACAAAAAAAAGACAGGCCTAGCGCGAAGCCTTCAATTTGATCCAGAAAAGCGCGAAGTCTATCTTTTAGCAGACTATAATCTTTCACTTGGCAAAGATGCGGGAGCTTTCAAGCAAATGGCTTTTTGTGTGCGCCTTGAAGAAAATAACTTTAGAAAAAGCCCTGAAATCACCATCTATCTTGTCACAAAATCTGATGGATTAATACTACCTGAAATACGCTATGACATTGCCAATTCTAAAATTGAAATCGCTTACAGTAAACGTTTTATCGGAGCGCGCGGCCTTGTACAATTCCGCACAGCAACATTTTACACCGATGTTAAAATTCAACATGCAAGTTTTATTTTTACCTACTGCAACGGAGGCAATTTAAATACTCTGATCTTCAAGTCTAAAAAATCCATCAGCTTTCAAGAAAAGCTACTGATAGCAGAAGAGTTGATGAACGGCCTGCAGTTCATGCATCAGAAAAAAATAGTGCATGGTGATCTGAAACTTGAGAATGCGCTTTGTGAATTAGATGACAAAGAACACATTGTGGCAGCGAGGATCTGCGATTTTGGCATCTGTTACAACATCGAAGAACAGACTACTGAAACACGAAAAGCACCTGAGCTGTATGAATGGGGGCATGGATGCACTACAGAATTTTCTCCTCCAGAAGTATATGGCACACTTAATTTCACAGGTGACTACTATGCAGTTGATGTATGGGGCATGGGAGCGATGCTCTATGAGATTTTTTTTGAAAAACCTCTTCCCTGGAGAAAAGATCTTCAAATAGTCACAAAGCAGAATTTCAATGAATCTGAAAAAACACATAAGGATTTGAACAAGTTACAAAAGGCACGTGCTACTTTCCGAGAAAAAGTTACCTCTGTTATTGAAATCCCTTTTCAAAGTCTTTCTCAGCAGACAGCTCTAACAAAAGAAGAAGCCTTTTCACAACTAATCTACAAAATGATGCGCCTGAACCCAGCAGACAGACCAACCATCACAAAGGTACTTACCGAACTTATGCAGCTGAAAGCACGCTAACCGATCAAGTGAGTGCTGTTTTTATACTCTCAGCACTATCCTTAAGTAACAGCTCTTCTGCGGTAGCACGGTCTACATCGTATAACTATTTTTCTTCTTCCATTTCAAAGATTTAAAAATAACTTGAAAACAGATGTATTGTTAAGTATCTTTATTACAGTTTCAATAGAAATAGCGCGAGAAATAATTAAAAATAAA
>JAHFTM010000221.1 GCA_023269335.1 Chlamydiia bacterium | reverse complement strand
AGCCAACCGCTGGAAAGCCAACTGCCGTGACTAAAAGACCGAGCAGGGCAGGTAATGATGCTGGGCCAAAGGTAGCTCCAAGCTCAAGTGGATAAACAAGGTTGCCCGATCCAAAGTGCATAGAAAAGAGGGCAAAACCCATCGTGAGAACAAAAAGAAATTTTTTCATATAAAATCCAACTCTAAATTAAGTTAAAAATGGGACTCTCAAGGCGTTTTGCTTTGCCTAAGAGAAAAATAACTAACGATGTAAGAGAGAAAAATTAGATTGCGCGTGAGCGCGCAATACTAATAACGATGCGAATTGTCGCATTGATAGAAGAGTTGGACGAAAAAACTGTATGCTTCAATACTCGAGACATACTACCACTAAAAAAATTAAATAAAACGTAATTATATAAAATCAACAACTTGCTTGTCAATCTTTTACTAACACTTCTAGTAATTCCAGCTACCGCACCTAAGAGGATTATCGCCGTTAAATAGGCAGAATTAATAGCGAATGAGCCTTTGAACTCCAAGTATTTTACTACCTTCACGTACCAGAGTATCTGGGTCAGGACTAACAATATCATTTCTTTGCCCCTGGAGTGCTTGTCCTATTAACATACTAGCGACATAGGTAACACCTGCTTTGGATGGCGGCATATCAATTACTTTGCCATACTTAATATGAACGGACGGAAGGCTATCAACATCATCTGCTGGAATCGTTTCTGCAGCAACTCGGACTATTGTGCCACTTCGTGGAATAACCATTTTCTTTTTAACTTGCTCATCCACAACTTCTATGATGTCGACATCATGTGGCGTAAGATTTACAAAACTTGAAGTGACTTCTGACCCAACTGTTGTTGCAGCTGCACTCTGACTTGTTGTGCTTTGAGCCGTTACGCTAGTGCTCTCCTGTTTTTGAGCAGCTTCAGATTTTTCAGGTTCCGAGAAACGTACAAAAGCTGGAGATCCAATAATGGCGCCTTCTTTATTGCGAATCGCTCGGTTTGTGTCCATGCCAATGAGGTCACTGCGGCAGGAGCCAAGAAATTCGCCCACAACAGAGGCTATAGTAGCTGTTAAATCGGTACTTTGAACTATTGTTCGAACTGTTTTACGGCTGATTTCTTCTTGCGCTTCCGCAACAGCGGGAAATACAATGTACGCCACACCATTTTGCGGCTCAGGAAGATTTACAGGAGCACCATAGGTCACGCGCACTGTGGGAACACCCAAAATTGTGCCGCTTTCAACTGCGTGTGTTACCACTTTAGCAGGATTGCTACTTTTTGGTATCTGTCTTAGGATGGTTATTTGCCCATCACCTGCTTTACTTCCGATGACGGCAGGATATGGCATAAGATTAACAATTGATGTCATAAAATACGAATCCTCATTCATTTAAAACTAAGACATAAACAGATACAAAAATGAATCTGTAATTCATACCTATTACTATATTAAATTACAACTAATAACATCTGAGACTTTCATCATTTTATTATGACATGAGAGAAACCCCAACTGCCACTGCAAGCGCAGTGAAAAAAGTGCTTTTGACATATTGGAAGCCAAAAAACTTATGAGCGCCATTTGCTAGGCAAAGCAAAATGAGCGCCGGGTAGCAAATCACTAAAACAGGTTCAAGTATAGCTGCAATGCCTGTAAAACTGAGCGTCGCAATGAAATAGGTGATGGCAAGCGTGAGAGCCAGGCAGATTCCGTAGCTCAACTTTTCCTGAAAAAGATCTTTTCGTAAAAATTCTGAAAAAATGCTCGAAAGTGCTATGGCTGTTGTAAGGCACGCCAAAGTCACTAAGGTAAGAGTGATGGCACCACCATGCGCACCCAAAAGATGTTTTGAAAGCACAATTAAAATGAGCTCGCAAGAAATACCCTGAAGATGGCTTGTATGTACTTGCGTTAAGTAGCAAAAGCCCAAGTAGGTGATGGCAAGTAAAAGAGCAGCAACGAGCGACACCTTCAAAGAAAGTGATAACAGCTGCTCTTTGCCATAAGCTTTTAACACAGGGTATAAAAGCGCAGAAAAGAAAAGAGCTGCTAGTAAATCAAGCGTTTGATAACCACCGAAAAAACCTTGTGAGAAAATTTCTCTGCTATTTTCAAACGAAAGTTCAAACGTATGTTCGGTAAATAAACCCACGCCAAGGATAAGGCCTAAAGTGAGCAGTAACAGTGGAGTGAGAACTTTTCCTAAAAGCGCGATGATGCTGTGTGCACGAATGGACAGAACAAAAATTACAAAGCATGCAGCTAAAGAAAAAAGCTCAATGCCGAGACTTGGAAATAACTCATGAAATGAGGCGTAGGTCAGGGCAATGCAGCGGGGTATTGCTCCAAAAGGGCAAAGAAGCGCTAAAATCAGCGAGATCAAAATAAGGCCCGGGACTTTACCTATCATCGCAAAAAAATTGCGAAAATTGCCTTCAAAAAGCATCATGGCTACAAAGCCTAGGAGCGGCACTAAAATTGCTGTGATAGAAAACCCTGCGCCTGCAATCAAACAGCTCCCCTGAGCGCTGAGACCAAGTTTTAAAGGGAATACCAAATTTCCGGCTCCGAAAAACATCGAAAAGAGAGCAAAGCCTGTCGTCAAAATAAAAAGAAACTTTTTCACAAAAATACCCACAAATATGAAGTTGAGTGCTGAAACTTAAAAACTAATCAGATTGTAGCGAAAAAATTAGAATGCGCCTTGCAGGCGCACGACGACAGTGACGACGGCGAGAGAAGAGAGAATAAAAGAGGCTAAAGCCAACCAGTTAGTATTCATAACGATGAAATTGTAGCATAAAACAAAAAGTAAACACAAGGCTGAAGTTGCCTTGCGTTATTATCTGAGAAACTATACACTATTTTTCAAGCATCTGTTATACTAGATGTGGGGGTGAAAAGGTTTCGACTTGCAAAGGAAGTATCAGTTGCATGCCGAGGTTTGTCAGCTGGCCTCGTAAAAAGCAGACAGAACAATAATTGTAGCTTCTAAAAAAGCACAACGCTTCACACTCAACTTCAGCCCTGTGGTTGCAGAAGAGTATGCGGCTGTAGCTGCTTAATCTTGACTGATTAAGTGCTCCGATAGCTTAGGGCTGGACCAAGGGCGTTAAGGTCTATCGTCAAAATCTTGGTGTGGATATGTTTCTCCTGGCAGATGAGACGTATATCCGAGATCATAGTCTGCTGAGAGATATTGAAGTGCTGTGTTCTCCATCAAATATCTCTTACAAACTGAGAACTCTACGCATGTAGAGGCTGGTATAGAATTTGGCAAGGACGAGAGTTCGACTCTCTCCACCTCCATCCCTTTTAAGGCTTCAGTTTAACGACTGAAGCCTTTTATTTTTAGTGAAATACGATCAAAATTTCATATCGAAAAATTCAGCATCACCCTATTCAGTAGTAAGTCAATGAATTTCACAAAAAGATGCTACTTTTGTGAAAAGAAGAGGACACACAAAATGCGTCATAGTATTGAGACCCTGGTAAAAAATAGAATTATCGATCATGGTCGCGGTTGGTGTTTTACCTCGATGCATTTTTCGGATCTGGGTAGCGATGCTTCTATTCGAAAGGCTCTTTCACAACTTCAAAAACAAAACATCATCCGACGGCTTGCTCAGGGTATTTATGATTATCCCAAAACGCACGACCTATTAGGCATCATTCCACCTGATTTGAATGAAGTCGCCAGAGTAATTGCAGAAAAAAACGGAGTTCAAATTC
>JAHFTM010000028.1:2160-11407 GCA_023269335.1 Chlamydiia bacterium | reverse complement strand
TGCCACAAGCTAGCAAAAAAGAGGAGCATCACTTGCCAGAAAGTGAAAGCTTCAAAGCCCTTCAAGAGAATCTAAAAAAAATTCCGGAAGTAGAGAAAAAGATTGAACTGGTCATTCAGTTTATGTCTTTTTCATTAGCGCAAGCAGGCTCTCCCCATTTCCGTGACTTTTGGGAAGCAAAAAAAACTTGTCAGGAATTTTTTAAAGAAAATATTAATCCAACATCGCGTGTGCACTTTTGGGCTACTTATAGTGAGTTATCTCGCGAAGCAAGAAGGTTGAAAGAAATATTTGATGAACAAAGCGCTTTTGCTTGTGAGCAGATTGAAATAGCGGTCAAGTCTGTTGAAAATGAGATCGCAGACTTTGAGCGTTTTTTACAACAAGTCACTTCTTTTCAGTTCTCAGCAGATTCAGCTGTGTTGGCACAAAATTATGCAAAATATGACGGTTTACAGCGCGAGCTTGTGCTTTTAAATACCTATGCAACCCGAGTAAGCAGCCTGCGTAAAGAGCTGATTAAAACAGAGATGCGCATTCGTGACAAAAATAAGTTTTTCGAGCGCCTCTCGAAACTTGGCGATCTTATTTTTCCAAGAAGAAAAGTGCTTATGCAAGAAGTAAGTCAGCTATTTATTCAAGATGTTGAAGGGTTCATTAAGAACACTTTTGATCATGAGCTGAAGACAGTGCAGCTCTTTTCCATTCGCGAAGAAATCAAAGCGCTGCAAAGTAGTGCCAAAGATCTGACACTTAACACAGAAGCATTTTCTAAGACACGAGCCTGTTTAAGCGAATGCTGGGATAGCTTGAAAACCATTATCGATGAGCGTAAGAAAGAAGAGCATGAGCAGAAGCAGGAGTTCAGGCAGCATCGAGATGAATTTGCAGCTCAACTTGATGAACTGAAAAAGAAGTGCGAAGAAAAGGCTGTAGGTGATGCTCAGGCCTATGACGAGCTTGAGCAAGTTATTCATAAAATGCGTACGACAACGCTTGGTAGACATGAAATACGTCTTTTACGAGAAAAAGTAACCGAGCTGAGAGATATCATTGCTTCAACGCTTAAAAGTGCTGTAAGTAAACCTGTAAACAAGTCTGCAAATGCTGTTGCCAAAGAGGCTTTGCACGAAAAAGAGCAGAGTAAAATACGAGCCTATGAGGCGCTTCAAAAGAAGATTTCAGAGATACTCTTGCAAGTTGAGACCCAAGAAAATGAGCTGCTTTCTAGTTTTTATGAACAAGTGACAAAGGAAGTGGCTACTTCCTCATTCCCACGTATGCAAAAGCTTGAACTTGAAAAAGAACTGCATAAACTGAGAGATGCGATTTTAGAAAAGAAGGAGAAAAAACTTCTTACGCTACCGTCCGATACAAGGCAGGCAATTTCAGAGCTAAAACTTCTTTTAAATGAGCGTAAAGCTCAAAGACAAGAAATTAAAGAGCTTCTTGAAAGCCATAGACGTGCAAAAGGGAGCTCCGGTTTTGATTTTGCAGAAGCTTTGCAAGCAAACGAAGTAATTGCAGAAGAGAAAGCGCGTCTTGAAAAAATCGCTACCGCAATTGATGAAATCGAGGATCAAATTGCCAAGCTTGAAGGATAATAAGAAAAGCTCAAAGAGAAGCATTACTATTTTTGACCTTGACCATACTCTGGCAGTAGGCAATGTCAGCTTTGCTTTTGGTAAGTACCTTTTCCGGAAGCGCTTTTTTTCTCGTGCAAAGCTTGTACCATTAATTGCAGCTTATGCACTTCAAAGAGTGCATTTTTTATCGGTTCAGTCACTCCATGCCATTTCTTTTTACTTTTTATTTTCTCAGGTGAGTGTGGCAGCAATAAAAAAGCAGGCCTGTGAATTTATTGAGAACTACTTGAGTGGAATTTTAAGGCAAGAGATTGTGGAAGAGATGAGGCTGGCAAAAGAAAGAGGGGATGAAATTTGGCTTGAGTCGAGCTCGCCTGATTTTCTTGTGAGCCTGATTGCCGAGAAGCTGCAAGTGGATGGCTATCTAGCTACACACTACCAAGAGGACTTGCAAGGAAGATATGACAAAATCGGGCAAGTTGTCGATGGTCAAGTCAAATGGCAGCACCTCAAAGAGCTCTTAGAGACAAGTGGAAGAACAACAGATCAAGTGACGGCCTATTCTGATAGTATCGTTGACTTACCACTTCTTGAAAAAGTTGGAGTGGCCATTGCAGTGCATCCTGAAAAGAAATTAAACAAAGTTGCGTGTAAAAAATTATGGAAAATCATCAATTGAAAAAAGTAGGCATCTTTGGGGGAAGTTTTGATCCCATTCATTTTGGCCATATTGCCATGGCAGTTTCATTGAAAGAAGCTCATAAGCTTGATGAAATACTTTTTATTCCGGCGAATGTCAACCCACAAAAGCAAGGTTTGCCTCTTACTGATGCGACACATCGCCTCAATATGTTGAAGCTTGCGTTGCAAGATGTGCCGAACTGCTCGATTGAAACCATTGAATTGAATCGTGAAGGGCCATCTTACATGATTGACACTATCAAAGCGTTGAAAAAGAAAAAAGTGCATAAAAATAGCACCTTCTTCTTACTTTTTGGCGAAGATATTTTACCGCAATTTACGGAATGGAAAGAGCCACATGAGCTTTGTAAGCTTGCCAAGCCTTTAATAGCCCGAAGGCATGGCGTGGGTTTTTTCGGTGCTTGGGAAGAAGATCCAATACTCAAAGCAGAGATCATGAAAGGCATCACCAACACACCGCTTTTTGATATCAGCGCTACTGAGATTAGAAAGAGAATCAAAGAGGCTCTTTTTTGTGGCCATCTTATAAGCAAAGAAATTCAAAAATACATCCAGAAAAGCAAGCTTTACCTTTAAGGGACCGTCAGGAGATAACTTTCAGTCTTTAGGATTGCACTACTAGCTGATGAAGCTATGAAGAAAATAAATAGATAGAAAATGAATTTTATCATAGGCAATTGGCACAAAGCAAAGTTTTTACTAATAGGTCGCCGAGCCATTTTTCATATTCGTCAGATGTCCAGCCACGCTCAATTACTTGCATGCGGTACAGGTCGCGCCCTGTGAATGCCCACAGTATGTCGTGTGCTTTGGTTATAGTAAGTCCTTTGGCGAGGGCTTTCTCTTTGGCAAGCCATTTGACACTCTCTTCCAGGCGTTGGTAGCGACGCGCTTCCCTCTCTTTTTCAAGCTCTTTGAACTCTGGTGCTAAAACAGAGGCACCATGAAAAAGAGCCATTTGCATTCTTTCAGCATCGTACAACCTGCGTGAAATTGTAGCCGCTACCTTGAGACGCTCTTTTATCGATTGTATTTTTTTGCCGCTCTCTACTAGCGCTGAATGCTGGTCCGCTGAAAATGCTTCATCCATTATGGCACGAAGAACACCGCGCTTTGATTGAAAAAGTAGATAAATAGTAGGCGCTGAAACTTTTGAAACTTCTGCCAGCTTTTCGATGGTTACACTCTCAAATCCCTCGGACTGAAAGAGCTTTTTTGCAGAATCAAGAATACGCGTTCTCGTTTGCAAAGCCTTTGTAAGGCGCGTTTTAGAATTGTAGCTTCGTTTTTTTTGATTTGACATATTAACTATAGTCTACTATATTCAATATTTATCGTCAAAAAAAATCAAAAGGAGAAGCGTTATGAAAAATAAACCCATAGCCATAGCAGAATCCTACTACACAGCACTAGGCCAGAAAAATAGCACAGCCATGAGTCAGTATTTGCATCCCGAGGTGCAGTTCACAAGCCCAATTGCTCAAATGCGAGGCAAAGATGCTGTTCTCGAGGCAGCAAAGAAGCTTTTTACTCTTTTTAAAACTCTTACAATACGCGCCAAGTTTGGCAACGAGGCTCAAGCTATGGTAGTCGTTGATTTAGATTTCCCACCACCTGCGGGAATTTTCCCTTCAGCTGTTCTCCTAAACATCAAAGAGGGTCTCATTGAAAAAATAGAAATCTTTTTTGATGCGAGCTTACCTAGTAAGAAATAGGCAACGTATACCGAAGAAAATTGAAGAATAAAAATAGGGGATGGCTATTTTTATACTAGATATAAATTATTAATATAGTATAGAAGATGTCGTTCTTTTGTAATTATGTATGGAGAAGTGTCGTGAAGATAACTTTATCTCAAGTCCTTGAATCATCACGCACATTCTCTCTCCATTTCCATCATCACAATCATTCATAAAAATTCCTTTGCAAGGTCCTTTTAAAGGTCTTTTGCAATAGGTTTTCTCACGTTATTAGACCTTATTTTTACCTTTATTGTTCTGATGCACGTCTACTGGCGCCATTTTGCAGTTTATGAAAAGTCGCTAAAATTGTGCTGTCAAAAGATGTTTTTGCAAAAGACATTATAGGCTATAATGGTAGGTTAATTTTTTTGGATGTCTGAATGAGTAAAAAATCCTCTACTGAAGAACTGTTTTTACAAGAAATTTGTCAAACAATTTTTGATAAAAAAGGCTTTAATATTGTGACACTGGATGTCAGGGGTGTCTCTTCAATGACAGACTATTTTATTGTTGCTGAAGGTACTGTTGAAAGGCATGTGAAAGGGTTAGCAAGTATCGTGATGGACCTGTTTCGCGAGAAAAATAGAAAGCCCATGCATATTGAAGGTGTGAGTGAAGGAGATTGGATTGCGCTAGATTATGGTAATATTATCATCCATTTTTTTATTCCAGACCTCAGAGAAAAATATGCCCTTGAACAAGTATGGAAAGAGGGAAAAATTGTTGAGCTTTCATTTGTGTATACATAATGAAAATTACATAACGAGGAAATAATGAAGAAAAAACGCATTGTAGTGACAGGGATGGGAGTTGCTTCCTGTTTTGGCCAAAATGTGGATATATTTTATAACAAACTGCTTGCAGGTGAAAGCGGCGTAAAGACGATCACCGATTTTCCATGCAGCGATTTTCCTACGCGCTTTGCAGCACAAGTAGCTGATTTTGATCCAGGTGAGTATATCGATAAAAAACAAGCAAGACGTGTTGATAGATACATAGCCTATGCTCTTGTTGCCGGGAAAAAAGCTCTTGAACATGCAGGGCTGTATCCAGTTATCCCACCTGATTTAGATAAAAAGCGAGCAGGCGTTATACTTGGCTCTGGTATGGGCGGCATGAGTGTCTTTTTTGAAGGAGCAAAAAACCTTCTAGAGAAGGGCTACAGCCGAATTACACCGTTTTTTGTTCCCTTTATTTTGCCCAACATGGGCGGTGCTCTTTTAGCCGTTGATCTTGGTTTTATGGGGCCAAACTATCCTATTTCCACTGCGTGCGCTACTGGCAACAACTCAATTATCGCAGCAGCAGACCATATTGCCAAAGGTGAAGCTGACATCATGATATGTGGGGGTGTGGAAGCTCCTATCTCTCAGATAGGCCTTGGTGGCTTTATTGCTTGCAAAGCATTGTCTGAAAGAAATGATGAACCAACGAAAGCATCGCGTCCTTTTGACAAGAAGCGTGATGGTTTTGTCATGGGAGACGGTGCGGGTATTTTGATATTAGAAAGCCTCGAGCATGCACAAAAACGCAATGCTACAATTTATGCCGAATACTTAGGCGGTGGTATATCTTGTGATGCTTATCATATGACAAATCCAAGAGAAGATGGCGAAGGAATAGCTCTTTGTTTGCATAAAGCACTGAAAGAGGCTGATGTCCATCCAGATCAGGTAAACTACATCAATGCCCACGCAACATCAACACCACTTGGTGATATTGCTGAAGTCACGGCTTTAAAGAAAGTTTTCTTGCGTCCTCAAAAGATCAAGATGAATGCCACCAAGTCTATGATCGGTCATGCCTTGGGTGCTGCAGGTGGCTTAGAAGCTGTTGCTACGGTAAAAGCTATTCATACTGGATACATTCACCCAACGATTAATCTAGAAGACCCTGAGTCTATCATTGATTTTGATTTGCCAACAAAGGCAGAAAAATATGCTATCGAAGTAGCTATTTCTAACTCGTTTGGCTTTGGTGGACATAATGCAACACTGGTTTTTGCTCCTTTTAAAGAATAAAAATGGCGGATCGAATGCTTAAAGAACACTCGTTTGGTATTGTTCCCTTAAGGCAAAATCAAGGAGTTTGGGAAGTTTTTTTAGTACAGCATCAAAAAGGGCATTGGGCCTGTCCCAAAGGTCATCCAGAAAAAGATGAAACTGGCTTAGAGACCGCTAAACGTGAGCTTTTCGAAGAGACTAGCCTGAGTGTTACGCAGCTTTTTTCCCAAGTACCGATTGTAGAGCAGTATCAATTCACCAAAGAAGGTATTGTTGTTGATAAAACATGTACCTATTACATTGCAAAAGTTTCAGGCAAAGAAGCACTACAGGAAAAAGAGATTAAAAATGGTCTATGGCTTACGCTAGAAAAAGCGCAGGCTCTCGTTACGTTTCAAGAAGCTCGAACAGTTCTGGAGAAGGTTTCAAAGGTAATTGACAAATATTTTATTTAGACGTACTGTCAGCCTATATACAAAAAACATCAAGGAGGCAATGATGGAACAAGCGGTATGGCTAGCTAGTATATTCGGTCCAATTCTTATTGTTATAAGTTTATGGACGCTCTTAAGAACGCAGAAGTTGATAAGTTGTGGACATCTATAAAAGCTACGCCGGCGGCCTATTATTTAGGCGCAATGCTCAACTTGCTGATTGGTTTTGTCATTCTCAGTCTGTATAACCGATGGTCAATGGATCTTGCTGTTTTAGTGACTTTTCTTGGTTATCTACAAGTTATCCGTGGTATTTTGGCTCTCTTTTGCCATGACAGGATGATCAAGTGGTCGCAAAAGCTTATCAGTAATCCAAACTTTCGCTTGATGGGTATTATTCCGCTTGTCTATGGACTTTTACTTTTCTGGCTTGGATTTTTTGCCTAACTCATTCAAAACCAAAGCAAGTAACGCTTGCTTTGGTTTTTCTTAATATTCCCATCCCTTCCTTAACCGGGTAAACTATGTGCTTTTACTTGCTTTTCAACCAGTCGTGCACTTACTCTTCTTATCTGGCCCACCGGTGTAGGTTTCTTGCCACGCTTCGGTTTTTTTGCACGTAGTGCTGCTGTAAAAACCTGTGTCTTTGGGACAACATCGGAGCTTGCTACCTTATCGGTAGCTTTAGGTTCTATTGTTTCATCCGATGACAAGGCGAGAGAAGCGGGAGGGGAGGATGGCGCTGCCAAAATTTGAACTGGAACAGAAGACTCTTTACTCGGTGAAAGGGGAGCAAGAGTATCATTTTTAGGGCTCATAGCAAAAAGCTTTGCTATATCGATGGTGCATTCGGAAGGAAGCTTTTCAGAGTCAATGCGTTTTGAGTTTACATGGTTTATAAGGGTATTGACCGTTTTTGCAACCGCATCAAAAAGAGTCCGTTTTTCATCGGTAGAGAGTTTAGAAATTTGATTTGTAAGAATTATTGTGGTTTTTATAATTCTGCAAGCTGCCTGCAGATCGCTGCAAATAAAAAACTTCCGTACAGATTCAAAGGTATCTAAGTGTAAAAGTTTACAGACACGACCAACAAGAGAGCCAATTTTTATTCCAAAAATTTCATGCTGAAGAATATCAAATCTTTTGTTTACAAGTGCTTCGTTTGTGAGGTAATGCGTGTTCCATTGAGCGCATGTAATAGCGCGTAGTTGCTCTTCATACTGCATTGATTCAAAAACTCCTGATAGATATTTTGTAAGACCGCGATTGTACTGAGGCAAGATGAAAAAAGCAACGAGAGGTTTGGAAAATGTAGGGCCGCTGGAAAAAATGGGAGCAACTGTTTCTACAATACCACTTTTGTCATACACGTATTTACTTAAGGCAGTAGTAGTCTAAAAGTCGCCATTTTCAAACAAAAAAAACACAAGGGAGTCTCAATATAATCTCTTACAGCTCCGCTATGCCAAAGTATTCATAACCAAATTGGAGCGCGATATCGATGAATTCTTGTATCTTACAGCTCTGATCTGCTTTTACTTTCGTACAGACTGACTTCGTTGTCATTCTATAAGAAGAGATATGAACCAAATTTTTCTTTTCTTCTAAAGGACAAAAAGCTGGTGGTACAAGTTTGCCATAAGCGACGAGCTGTTCTGCAAATATATGCAGAGTTGAACCAACGTGATTTTGCTGTTCGACAATGCGAATCGCCTGTTCCCAAAGGCTAGAGAGAGTGCAGGCAAGCTGGAAATGGTCTTTTGGTCGAATAGCTATAATTCTTTTGTGCGCCATTTTCAAAAAGCGCAATTTCAGTGAAGCATGGCGCACTTTTGATGGGGGCTGGTTTCCTTTTTGCTCACTAATAAAATAAGGTGACATGGGCCGGTGCAGAAAATGAAGACTTTGATTATTTGCCCCTTGCGGTGTAATGCCGCTACACAGTTCCTGGTAAAAATCCAGATACAAGAGCGCTTGCAAGTCTTCTTCCGAAAATTTGCTGACAAGTTCTAAAAACACTTTTTGCACAAATGTTTTTTTTCTGCGCGTTTGTTCTTCACGATCTTGTTTTGAGGATTTTTTTTTCCCAATGATGGCATAAGAAGTTGCAAAAAGTTCGTCAGGCAGTGGAGTCGGTGTTGAATTTTGAGTTTCAATAGATGTTTTCAAAAGTAAACTTTCAGTGAGGCTCGGGCTGCTTTGTAGCTCTTCAACTGCATTGCGATTTAAGAGGTTTTGTTTCATAATCTTTGCTCCTTTCCACTTTTCTACACATTCGGTGTCATTCACGTATGCCGAACATTTGAATTTCAAGCAACCATCATCTATTTTTTTTGGAAATTTTGTAAATAAAAAATATAGTTGTTTTTCCATAAAGCACTCATGTCAAGAGAGAAAAATAACATTTTTGATGAACGTATGCTTGTTTTTTTCGAAAAGATATTTCACAATGGCTAGTTCTTTTTGGAGGAACCGATGAAAAAAATACTTTTACAGTTGATGTGTATACTGATTCAACTTGTTTTGAGGTTGCGTTATAAAATTACCTACAAAGGGCTTGAGGCTGTAAAAGAGCAAGTTGCAAAAGAAAAAAATGGCGTCCTTTTTATGCCCAATCATCCAGCGGTCATTGTTGATCCATTGATAGTGACTGTTCCCTTATTGCGCTCTTTTTCAGTCAGACCTTTGATCATTGAATATATGTTTTATAACCCTTTCATACACTGGATTGTAAGGCTTATAGGCGCGTTGCCAATGCCCAATTTTTCTATCGGCTTTAA
>JAHFTM010000028.1:0-2150 GCA_023269335.1 Chlamydiia bacterium | reverse complement strand
AGTCGTGAGTTGAAAAAAGGAGAACGTTTTTTAATCTATCCTGCAGGTGGAACCAAGCAGATCGCTAAGGAAGTAGTTGGCGGGGCTTTTGGAGCGCATCAACTCATTTCAGAAAATCCCTTGGCAACAGTCATTTTGGTGAGAATGACAGGTCTTTGGGGGAGTATGTTTTCACGCGCCCTGACGAATGGTGATTCACCCAATATGCAGCGGAACTTAAAAAAAGCATTGTGGACTTTGCTGAAGAATGCACTTTTCTTTGTTCCAAGAAGGCAAGTGCTTGTTGAATTTGAAATTGCGCCGCCAAACTTTCCAAAAAACCAAAGTAAGGTGGAACTCAATCGTTATCTTGAAAAATGGTATAATAAGCCTTTTCCAGATGGTTTTGGAGAGCCACTCAATTTAGTTTCTTATGCCTTTTGGAAAAACGATGTGCCAAAAATTGATTCAGAAAAAGAAGAAAAAATTGAGCTTGCAGACATATCTGACGAGGTAAAAGAGAAGATCGTAGCTAAAGTTGCAGAACTTGCTAATAGGCCTGTAGAAGTAATTGTGCCAAGTTCGAACTTACAGGATTTGGGTCTCGATTCTTTAAACCTTGCTGAGCTGGTCGTTTTTTTAGAAGATCATTTTGAAGTTACAGGAATTCATCCAGGAGACTTGACTACAGTATCGCGCCTTTTTTTAATCGCTGCTAAAATTTATCAAAAACCTGAGGCACTAGAGCCTGAATGGAATCTCAAAAAATGGAATAAAAAGCTTGCGGTGAACGAGCGCTTATTTATTAGCGAGGGAGAAACTATAGGTGAAGTTTTTTTACGCACCTGCGATAAAAAACTTTTTGATAGTGCCTGCGGTGATTTTCGAACAGGCGTTTCGAACTATCGAACTTTGAAAATGAAAGCACTTCTTTTATCTGAGAAAATCAGGCAACTTCCTGGAGATAGAATTGGAATTTTACTTCCTTCTTCCACAGCGGTTCAGGTGCTCATTTTAGCGACACTTCTTGCCAACAAAACTCCGGTGATGATCAACTGGACAGTGGGTGGCAGACACCTAGATACGGTAGTTGAACTTTCCAAAGTGCAAGCTGTGCTTACTTCCTGGTCGTTTTTAGATAATTTAGAAAATGTAGATATCAGTCGTATTGAGGAGTTGCTGGTGATCCTGGAAGAGTTGAGATTAAAAATATCGTTTTGGGATATCTTGAAGGCCAATTATAAATCGCTTCTTTCCTGCAAGAGACTTGTTTCCACTCCAAAGTTTGCTCATTTGCTCAAAAGTGGTGATAAATCAGAAGCTGTGATTCTTTTTACTTCGGGAACTGAAGCAATGCCCAAAGGGGTGCCGTTGACCCACAAAAACATTTTAAGTAACCAGCGGGCTGTGTTGCAAGATTTAGCACTTTATTCCAAAGATTGTTTGCTTTCTATGCTGCCACCATTTCATTCCTTTGGTTTTTCGGTTACAGGTCTGCTGCCGCTTCTCTGTGGCTTAAAAGTTGTCTACTATCCCAATCCAACAGATTCAAAGAGACTTGCCAAGGCGGTTAGGAAATGGAGTATAACGACTCTTGCAAGTGCTCCTACGTTTCTTAAAAACATTCTTCATTGTGCAAATCGTGAAGAATTAGCTTCGCTAAGATTAGTTGTTTCTGGAGCAGAAAAAGCTCCTCTAGAGTTTTTTGAGCTAGTGCGTGCACGCTGTCCGCAAGCTGAAGTTTATGAAGGCTATGGTATTACTGAATGTAGCCCTGTGCTTAGCGTCAACACAAAGGGAAAAGAGTTCGGTGTTGGCAGGCCTATTGGTGGCGTGCAGTTTGCAGTTGTTCATCCGGAAGATTTTACACCCTTAGGAAAAGAGGAAATAGGTCTTGTGCTTGCATGTGGTCCAAATGTTTTTTCAGGATATTTGAACCAGGATGTAAAGAGTCCCTTTGTTGAAATTGAAGGCGTGAAGTGGTATGAAACAGGTGATCTTGGTAGAATTGATCATCAAGGCAATCTTATTTTGGCAGGCAGGCTGAAGCGCTTCGTGAAAGTAGGCGGTGAGATGCTGAGCTTGGTAGCTATGGAAGAGGCGTTAAGTTCGAAAATTAAAGAGACAGAAAATTCTCATGAAGAGCTTGTACAAGTAGCTATTATGGCAGG
>JAHFTM010000220.1:2940-3747 GCA_023269335.1 Chlamydiia bacterium | reverse complement strand
TAAGCTTGTGTACAAATTAAGGCGAGCAAACTCCAATTTTATTTCTGCAAATGAGGCAATGGTAAACTCCCACGACTTTAAAAGCGCTGAATCAGCTAGTGCTTTGAAACTAGTTTTTGCCACTTCAAAGTCTCGTAAAAAAGCCTGCACAGGATCTCCCTTGGCTTTTGCATGCTTTGAAGTTCGCGGTACATGCATCATCAAGCCACTGTGGATCATGCTTTTCGGTCTATTCAAAAAGTCTTCCACATCTTTTTGACGGATTTTATGATGTTCCAATAAAAGAAAGCGCAAAATTTCTTCAGCCGATGTAACTAAATAAGAGTCACGTTTTTCAAAATGATCCACGCTTTTTTCAAGTAGCCTACGAAGAAGATCTATTTTTTCTTTAGTAGAAATCTCCTTTCCTTCTTCATCATCAAAAACATGAACGGCATCGAGTGCCGCAATTAACCCGGGCGACATCCAAATTTTGTTTTCATTGTATTGCAGATCTCTTTGCAAAATAAGCGGCTTTTTCAGATCGCCATTACCCCAAGTTGTGCTCATAGGTACACTGTATTCTACCCCACCAAAGGTTCTTCTCATCCGCCCTGTGTTCATCATCTCATCAAGATCGCGAAGAAAAAGTTGCGGCTGTTCTGTCTGGATTACAATAGAGGGAGCTGTTGCAAAGCAGGAGCCTAAGCTTTGTCTTAAGTAGGTAAGCCAAGCAGCAAGGCAGGCACGCCTTACATGAACATCGCTGATAGCAATGTTTGACGGGACTAAAAGAGTCTCTCGAATGACCTCTTCGGCAAGCCTATT
>JAHFTM010000220.1:0-2930 GCA_023269335.1 Chlamydiia bacterium | reverse complement strand
CTCCTTTGATCCTACAAGGAGCTCTAAAACTTTTACAATGTGCTCGTCACGAATAGAATCGGCCTCACGGCCAGGACTTAAAGAATATAGATTTGCCTTGAAACGGCTAATGAGCTCCGTAGCTAGCTCAAAATTAATTTCACCGTCATCACGGACAAGCGCTGTGGCAATCAGCCTTGCTTTCAGCACATTTCTTACAGAACAGCTTTCCTGAATTTGTGTGTTGTCGAGACGTTTTGAAAGATCATCAAATTCTTCCGAGGCGATCTGTAAAATATTTTTATCCACATGTAAATCGCGGAGAGCAAGTTGACTGCTGACTCGCTCGTAAAAGAGCGGTGCTGTCGGTAAAACTTCAACTGCTTTAAAAATAGCATCATCATCAAAGGACTGCAAAACCACTATTTTCCTTTAGCATTTTAGTCATTCTGGGGTCATTTTGGGGTCAGGCCTGGCATCCTGAAATTTGAAACTGTTCATGCACCAAAAGCGTAAACGTTCAAATGTCAGGATGCCAGGCCTGACCCCACCATGACCCCCTAAAAATTCTTATGTTTTGATTCTAATTCTTTCAATACGCTAAACTCTTAAAAATTACCATCATAGATTAAAGGTACACATTCATATGCGCGTAAAATATTTTGATTCCAAAAATGGCATCTCTGAAGTCGAGCTAGCAGAGGGCGCTAAAATAACAGACCTTACAGAAAAGCTAAACCTCAGAGCACCTCATCAAGCTGTAACGTGTGATGTGAACGGAACAAGACGCGATTTGACAACCACCTTACAAGAAAATGACCAAGTACGTTTTTATTCCTTTGACGATCCTGAGGGAAAAGAGGTCTTTTGGCATACATCAGCACACGTCCTAGCGCAAGCTATCTTACGAAAATTTCCTCAAGCTAAGCCAACCATCGGCCCGCCGATTGAAAATGGCTTTTACTATGACTTTGCCGATCTTACCATCTCTGAAGAAGATTTAAAAGAAATTGAAGAAGAGATGCAAAAAATCTGCGAAGAAAACTATCGTCCTGAACGCTCAGTTTTTTCTTCAAAAACTGAAGCCCTGAATCAGTTCAAAGATAACCGCTACAAGATAGAGCTGATTGAAAGTTTTGCAGAAGGTGGTGAGCTTACAGGATACAAGCAGGGTGAGTTTTTTGATTTATGCCGCGGCCCCCATCTTGCAAGTCTTGGGAAAATTAAAGCCATCAAGGTGATGAAAACATCCGGTGCTTATTGGCGCGCAGATGCTAAAAATACTATGCTCACACGTATCTATGGCATCTCTTTCCCTGATAGAAAGCTACTGAAAGAATACCTCCAAAGACTGGAAGAGGCCAAAAAGCGCGATCATAAAATTTTAGGTCCAAAACTTGATCTTTTCACGCTCCATGAAGAGGCCCCAGGCATTCCATTCATCCACCCCAAAGGGATGATCATCTGGAACCGCCTCCTTGACTACTGGAGAGAGTGTCATAAAAGAGCAGGCTATGTAGAACTCAAAACTCCCACAATCTTGATTAAAGAGCTTTGGGAGCGTTCGGGACATATTCAAAACTATTCAGAAAACATGTTTTTTACATCGCATGAAGAGCGTGACTTTGCCATCAAGCCAATGAATTGCCCGGGCGCAATGCTCTACTACAACGAAAAAAGCCATAGCTACCGTGAGCTGCCCTGGCGTGTGGCAGAAATTGGCCAAGTGCATCGTTTTGAGCCTTCAGGATCACTTTCAGGCCTTTTTCGCGTTCGTTCATTTCATCAAGATGATGCACATATTTTCTTAAAACTTTCTGATGTGCAAAGTGAAGTGATCAAAATTTTAAGCCTCGTCCATGAAATCTATTCAACTTTTGGCCTGACCTATGAGCTTGCGCTAGCCACACGGCCAGAAAAGCAGACTATCGGCAGTGATGAAGCGTGGGATATCTCAACTAAGAGTTTGAAGGCAGCTTTGGAAGAACATGGCCTACCTTTCAAAATCAACGAGGGCGATGGAGCCTTTTATGGCCCTAAAATTGATATCTATATCCTCGATGCGCTCAAAAGAGCCTGGCAGTGCGGGACAATTCAGCTTGATATGTCGTTGCCTGAACGTTTTAGCCTTGAATTTACCGATGCTGATGGGACAAGACAAAGACCACTCATTTTGCACCGTACAATTCTTGGCTCCGTCGAGCGTTTCTTCGGCTCGCTGATTGAATTTTATGCCGGTAAGTTTCCACTATGGCTCAGCCCTGTGCAGGTGCGCATTGTCTCTGTCGCCACACGCCATGCTGATTACGCAAAAGAAGTGCAAAAAGTACTTCAAGAAAAAGGCTTTATCACCGATGTTGATGATTCTAATGAATCAGTTTCGAAAAAGATACGCGACGCTCAGCTGGCTCAGTATAACTACACCTTAACTGTTGGTGATCAAGAGCTTGAACATAAGACTATCGCTTTGCGCACACGCGATAATGTGGTCCATGGAGAGATGACTCTTTCAGCATTTGTAGAAGCGATTGAAAAAGAGAGGCAAGAGCGCGCCTTACAAGCATCATTTTAAGAAAAAGGGCAAAAGGAAAAAGGCAAGGCATCTTTATGGCAGCAAGAACATTTACTGTAAGTAGCTTTAAAGGAGGAACAGCAAAAACCTCCACTTCACTTCATTTGGGAGCAGCCTTTGCGAAGTTCCATAAGAAAAAGGTGCTGCTCATCGATTTTGATGCACAGGCAAATCTAACGCTTGGGCTTGGCTTTGATCCTGACAGTTTAGATAGCATGGCACCGGTATTACAAGGCACAAAAACGATTGACCAGGTGATACAAAAGACCTGTGTAAAAGGGCTTGACATTGTACCGGCCGACACCTGGCTTGAGCGCGTAGAGGTAACGGGCACACTTGCTGCTGATAGATACTCTCACGAAAAGCTCAAGTTGTCACT
>JAHFTM010000219.1 GCA_023269335.1 Chlamydiia bacterium | reverse complement strand
ACAAACGTCTCGTAATGTACTCAATAGGGAGGCGATGGCGTTCACGAAGTATTCGTAAAAGCAGCGCTTCCAGCGCAATTTCATGCGAAATAACAGCTTTAATGCTGCCTTCTGCTTGCAGTATCAAGTCTAAAATTGTCATGCACTGCTCTTGGGAATAAATCTGCGCTGATCTTTGAAGAGCCTCAAGATACGATGAATCAAAGGCTTCAAAGACTTTAGTTTGCGCAAGCTGCAGCAACAAAATATGGCGATAGTGAGTGGCTAAGTCTTCTAAAAAGTGCGGGATGTCTTTTCCTTGTAAAAAAACCTCTTGAGCAATTTCTAGGCCGCAAGCTAAATCACTTTTTACAAAGGCCTCGTCAAGCTGGAAAAACCATTTACGTGACATGACACCAAGCACTTCATGCACCATTTCAGCTGTGATTTTTCCATCGGAAAAAGCGATGATCTGGTCAAAGAGTGATTCGGCATCGCGAAGTCCGCCTGTGGCATTTTCTGCAATCCTTAAGAGTGCCTCATCTTCAGCTTCAATGCTCAAGTCACCTGCTATATAGCGAAGCTTTTGCACAATAAAAGAGAGAGAGATCCGTTTCAGGTTAAATCTTTGACAGCGACTTAAAATAGTTTCAGGTAACTTATGTGGCTCTGTTGTAGCAAAGAAAAATTTTACTTGAGAAGGGGGCTCTTCAAGCGTTTTTAAGAGTGCATTGAACGCCTCTTTCGTGAGCATATGCACTTCGTCAATGAGATAAATTTTAAACCGGCCTCTTGCAGGGGCAAAGCCTACAGATTCAGTGATAAGGCGTATATCGTCGATGCCGCGGTGGGAGGCGCCATCGATTTCTAATACGTCAAAACTTGTGCCTGCTGCAATTTCTAGGCAGCTTGAACAGGCATTGCAGGGCTCGAAATCAGCGCCTATATTCTCGCAATTCAAAGCTTTGGCAAAAATTCTGGCAAGTGTGGTTTTGCCTGTTCCTCTTGAGCCGCAAAAAAGATAGGCATGGGCTAAGCGGTTGTGGGTGAGTGCATTTTTTAGCGTTTTGACAATAGGCTCTTGCCCAATGACATCTTTAAATTTTTTTGGGCGATATCTTCTCGCCAGCTCTTGATATTCTGCTGCCATGTAAAACCAAAGTTTTAGGGTAAGCTTAGATGCTTTTGCTAATTTCAGCAAGCCACAATTCAAAGCGTGCGCGGGCTCAGGAATATTTAGCATCTTATTATTTACATATTCTTATTATTACGTTGTCGAGAAAAAACCAACCACTCAGGTATAAGTAAGAGAAGAGAAACTATCCTAGTAGACATCCTAATTTAGAAGGGGAGTGCTCAGAATGGCAAGCACAGGTGGAAATCCAGGCGCAAATCCTGATGGAAAACCGAACGTGAGTGCAGTTTCCGGAACAAACGGCAAAACGGCAAATGCTCATGCATCGAGCACACAGACACAGAATGCACAGTCGCAAAATACAAATGACCATGAGATAAAGTTTTCTCGCGAACATGGCTTTTTTGATCGCAGCCTAGCCATTAGATGGACGATAGTGCTGATTTTCAGTGTGGGACTCTTTCTTTTTATTCATTTTCGTGAGGTGCGAGTCGAAGTACTCGAACTCGGTACGGTAGCGCCGCGATATCTTGTTGCAGAGACAAATTTTTCTTTTGCTGATGAAGATGCTACAATGATGCTGAAGCAAGAGGCGCTTTTAGATGTAAGTAAAATATTTCTTATTGATCCAGATACCATCCATAAAAGACGTTTTGAATTTGAAAATTTTTTGCTCTATGACCAAGAGTGGCGAAAGCAGGCCAAGCTCAGCACGTTTGATGAGATGTACAAAGCCATTGAAAAGCTTACCCGCGTTTTACTAGATGTGCACTTTTCCGATGCCAGAACAATTCAAAAGATGAAAGAGCTTGGCTTTAAAACAAGCAACTATTTTGAACTTGCGCCTTTTGACCCAAGTCAAGGTGCGTTTTTTCCTGAAAAAGTATGGGATGCTATTAAAAATACAGCGTTTGATCGCCAGGTGTTTCACATAGGAACCATTGATTTCATCATCGATTATTTCAGCAATAAAATTTGGCGCCTGAAAGAGGACATGGTTGCGGAAAAGAAACTGCGGTCTGCCATACAGGCAAAGATTCCTGCTAAATTCACAGAAGTGCTTGCTGGTAGTAGAATCATCGACCAAGGAGAAATGGTCACGACAAGGCATCTTGCAATGCTACAAGCAATGAAAGAGTCGCTTGCTCAAAAGCGAAATTTGTGGCATCCCCGTACGATTATCGCAAGTCTTTTGATCACTTTTTTAATTGTCCTTGTAAGCTATGCTTTTTTACGAAGCCTCTATCCAGATATTCTGGCGTCGAATAAACGTCTGTTTTTACTTGTCGCGATAGCTCTCTTGGGTATGGGTTTGGCAAAAATTACCGAATTTATTCTGCTTAAAACTACGCAGAACCTCTTTGAAATTGTGCGTTATCCGCTTTTGACGCCATTCATTGCAATCCTCATCTGTTCCCTCATTAACCCAGGGGTGGCGATCTTTGCAAGTGCGCTTATGGCAACTCTTTTAGATACAATTATGGCTTTTGAGCGCCAAGGTTTTATCTTTTCAAATTTACTCGTCGCTTTTTTTGCCATTCTTTACACCAAGTCTCTGAGGAAGCGTACAGAAATTTTTGTGGTGTGTGCCAAAGCGTGGCTTGCCTCTTGTGTACTCATTTTTGCACTTTATCTGTATGACCATTCAAGTCTCGGTGTGGGCCTGCTTGCTGATATTGCAAGCGCCGGTATTTTTATGCTGCTTACCGCTATCTTAGTCGTAGGGCTTTTGCCTATCTTTGAATCACTCTTCGGCATTCTTACAGACATTACTTTGATGGAGTACATGGACCCAAGCCATGAGCTTTTACGGCGTCTGACGATGGAAGCGCCTGGTACCTACCAGCATGCGCTGATTATGGGCAACATCGCTGAAGCTGCTGCTCGCTCAATTGGTGCAAATGGTCTTTTTTGCCGCGTAGCCACCTTATATCATGATATCGGCAAGCTACCCATTGCTCAATATTTTACTGAAAATCAGCAGTCAGGTGTCAATATCCACCAGCTGTTAACGCCGGTAGAATCAGCCCAAGTGATTATCTCTCATATCAGCGAAGGCGTACAGCTTGCTCGAAAAGCTGGCCTACCAGAGCAGTTTATCGATATTATCAAGCAGCATCATGGCACAGGCCTGGTCTACTATTTTTATCACAAGCAGCTTGAAAGTGTAGGTAGCAGAAAAGACCTGGTCAACGAAAAAGAGTTTCGCTACGCAGGTCCAAGGCCAAGGACAAAAGAGGCGATCATTATTATGATTTCTGATTCTGTAGAGGCAGCAGCACGCTCACTTGATGATGTCAATGAAGAGTCTTTGACGCGCCTTGTTGATCAGATTGTCAAAGAAAAGATGGAAGATGGACAGTTTGAAGAATCAATGTTGACCTTCGAAGAGCTTGGTAAAGTGAAGAAAGCAATCATTAAATGTTTACTCTCGATTGGTCATTTCCGCGTGAAGTATCCAGCCAGAATTCGCAAAGATGAAGCCGCTGTTGAAGCTGGCCGCGCGTAAAAGACAGAAATAGTGAATAGTGGTATGTATGCAGAAAAAAGAACAGCCATCTTTAGTGGCTCTGATTACCGGTGCAAGCTCGGGCGTGGGCTGCGAGCTTGCAAAAATTCTAGCCTCAGATAGCTATAATCTGATTCTT
>JAHFTM010000218.1 GCA_023269335.1 Chlamydiia bacterium | reverse complement strand
AGCGTAGACTGCATGAAGAAAGTAAAGCGTTGCCACGATACCTATAAGCTGTGCGGGCAGCTCTCCAAAGGTATAAAGAAAATCCAAGAATGCATTTGATGAAAAACCAGCTGCATTTTGATAGCATAGGTGAGCTGTCGCCATATCTAGCCAAGGTGTAAAGGGGGCGATGATGAAGGCTGCGATGAGAGGTAGAAGCCACCTGACATTTTTTTTGATGAAGTTCACTGTTTATCCTTATTTTAATCTTAAAATAAATGCCATGTGTGAGTTTTAATCGCAGGGCCTGACTCCACTATTAAAAAAACTCGCACATCGCGTAAATAAAGTGGCAGAATAGCGAAAATGGGTTATTTTGTGCATATGATGATTTGTTATGAGTTATAGAATCTTGCTCTATAACTTGCAATTTAAGTATACGCGTGAGGATTTTTGCATGACTTGGGTATTTGAAGGTATGGGTATGGGTGCTGTAGTTTTCTTAGGGTTGTTAGTTTGCGCTCTTTTTTATTTTCAGAGAAAAAAAGAGAAGCTTCAGTGGGAGCTTTCACAAGCTGCAATGCACATTCAAAAACTTGAGAGAGAGCTTGCCTTGAAGACAGCTTCTTCATTTGAGTTCTCGCTTGAAAATAGAGCTCTTGCCGTGCAACTTGACGAGGAAAAGAAAAAATCAGATGAAAAAATGCTGGCTCTTTTACAAGCCCAGGAAGAGATGCGCGCCACATTCAAAGCACTCTCATCAGATACCCTAAGAGCCAATCAAAGCTCATTTTTTGAGCTTGCTAAAGAGACCTTCGAAAAGTACCAAAGCGGCTTGAATGTACACCTTGTGCAAAAAGAGCAGTCAATCGATGGCATGATGAAGCCGCTGCGTGAGTCACTTGAAAAAGTAGATGTAAAAATACAAGAGCTTGAAAAAAGCCGCCATGGTGCTTACGTTGGCGTCACAGAACAGCTAAAAGCCATGCAAAGTGCGCAAATGCAGCTCCAATCGGAAACTGCGAATCTTGTCAGAGCTTTAAGAACCCCCAATGTCCGCGGTAAGTGGGGAGAGATGCAGCTGAAGCGGGTGGTCGAGATGGCTGGCATGCTAGAGTACTGCGATTTTACCACCCAAACCTCGCAAGACACATTGGATGGAAAAGTGCGTCCAGACCTTCTTATTCGCCTGCCAAACGCAAGAACTATTATTGTTGACTCCAAGGCCCCGCTTTTAGCTTATCTTGAAGCGTGTGAGCTTTCTGATGAGGATTTGAAAGTACAGAAGTTAAAAGAGCATGCCAAGCAGCTTAAAAAGCACCTGACGCAGCTTAGCGATAAGGCCTATTTTGAAGATTTTGAACGCACGCCTGAGTTTGTGGTGCTCTTTTTGCCAGGGGAGTCCTTCTTTTCTGCCGCTTTAGAGCAGGATCCATCGCTCATTGAATATGGCGTAGATAAGAAGGTGCTGCTTGCGACGCCCACTACACTGATCTCTCTTCTACGCACAGTAGCGCTGGGCTGGCAGGAGAAAGTTGTAGCTGAGCATGCCGAGAAGATTTCAGAACTGGGAAAAACGCTCTATGAGCGCCTTTTAACCATGGTTGAGCACTTCCAAAAGCTTAAGCGAGCACTGGATAGCACAACGGAGGCGTACAACAAAGTTGTTGGCTGTTTTGAGTCGCGTGTGCTTGTAGCAGCCCGCCACTTTCAGGAAATGGGAGTAGCAGACAATAAAAAAGAGCTGGAGGAGACGGGACCCGTCGAAAAGCTGACCCGTCTGTTAGAGGTTGAAGCTGTAGAGCAATAAAGATAAAAGTAGATGTAACATGTTATATTTCAAATAAAAGTGATAAATTATATTATTAATTAAAATAATTAGTTTAGTTTATGTTTAAATTGAGTACAATAAAGTATAGAAGGCAAAGTGAGTCTCTTTAATAAAAATGGAGGGCTAGTGTATGCATATGGAAAAGCTTCTTGAGAAGATTGCCCGACTCGAGTTCATTAATGATCAAGTGGTCGCAGAGCTACAAAATACCGACAAGCTTCTTCGCTCCATCGGTTTTTCTGAGGGTTTAAAGGGCGTCAAAAGCGCAGCAAGAGAAATCTTAGAACAAGAGAAAGAAAAAAGCCGAGCAAGGAAACATAAAGATGAAGAGGACCTAGCTGAATAGACTTTGAAGATCTTCAATTGAAAGGTTGGAAATCTCAGATTCACCCCTCTCTCCTTCCTCCAAAATGGAGTGCGCGATCTGCCGTTTCCTCTCTTGGAGCTCCACTACCTTCTCCTCTATAGTTTGCGCTGTGACATAGCGTTTGACAAAGACAGCCTCTTTTCTTCCAATTCTATGAGCGCGATCGGTGGCCTGCCGCTCGGCAGCTTCATTCCACCAAGGATCATAAAGAATTACGTAGTCTGCACGAGTAAGATTTAATCCTACACCACCAGCTTTTAAGCTGACAAAGAAGAGTAGAAGGTCAGGATCATTCTGGAACTGATCAACTATTTTTTCCCGATTTTGGCTTTGTCCATAAAGCAGCTGGTAGTTCCAGTGACGCTCTTTGGCCTCTTGAGCAAAAAGAGTCAGCATCTTAGAAAACTGGCTGAAAACAACTACCTTTTTGCCTTCAAGATAAAGTGTTTGTAGGTCATCAAGAGTCTGCTCAAACTTGGAAGAGTGGACAGTATCATCATCCAGGATAAGCTGTGGGGTAAGTTGTGGATGACATGCGATCTGCCGTAAGCGTAAGATTGCCTCTAAAATTTCCATTGCATGCTTGCCTGAGCCATCGAGGGCAATTTTTTGCAAAAGTCCCGCTTGAAAAGAAGCGAGTGTTCTCTCGTAGATGGTCTTTTGGGCGTTTGACATTTCAACAAAGACTGTCTGCTCAATTTTTTCAGGAAGATCTTTTGCTACATCCTCCTTTTTACGCCTAAGAATAAAGGGGCGGATCTTCTTTTTTACCCGTACAAAAGACTCTGCCACAGAGCTAAAATCTTCCGGATCTAAAAGATCAGGCATTAGAAATTGAAACTGACTAAAGAGCTCACTTACAGAATTTTCAATCGGCGTGCCAGTAATCGAAAGTCGAAAATCGCTTTGCAAGCGACAGGCAGCCTGAAAAGTTTTTGTGCTGCTGTTTTTGATGTTTTGAGCCTCATCAAGAAAGACACAGCTAAAATGGATCTTTTCTAAAAGATGCACCTCCTCACGAAGTAGTCCATAAGAGGTCAAAATGATGGTGGCATTTGTCTTTTCTAGACTACGCTCTTTTCCATGATGGACCAAAACAGTTGCCTTTGGGAAAAAATGTGCTATTTCACGCTGCCAGTTGAATATAAGCGATGTTGGCACCACGATAAGCGAAGGTTTTTTCGACTGCATGTCTTGTTCAAGCGAGGAAAGAAAGGCCAGCACCTGTACAGTTTTTCCAAGCCCCATATCGTCAGCAAGGATGCCGCTAAAGCCATTTTGATATAAAAATTGCAGCCACTGCACACCATATTGCTGATAGCCTCTCAGTTCACCTTTAAAAGATGATGAGGCAGAAAAAATAGCGGTTTTTGTATTTTGTAAAAAAAGTTTTTTCTGTACTTCTTCATCTAGAAGGCCAAGACAGCGTTTTTTGATTTGTGCCTTGCTTGAGACAATTTCAATATCTCTTGCAAGCTCTGCCAAGGGCCCTAGGCGTTCATCTTTTTTAAAAAGAAGCCCAGCTTTATTATTCGACAGATCAAGGTAGTTATTTTTGTTTTTGAGTGCATCAAAGAGTGTTGCAATTTCTAC
>JAHFTM010000217.1 GCA_023269335.1 Chlamydiia bacterium | reverse complement strand
TACAAATAAAAACTTGCTTTCTTGGGATTATATTCAATGGCAGTCGTCGTCAGCTTTTGCTCATGGAAGAATAAAAGGTTACTTTTTATACCCTGGAGCGTGGGAATAAGGACAAGAAGGTCATCCGGCGTTAGGGGTACATCGAAGGTAAGATCGTTTTGAGGAAGAGAAATTGAAACCTGTGCTGGCAGCTTTTTTACCACTTCAGTAAAGGTAGCTACGATCTCGCTATTTTTATTCTGCTTGAGAAACAAAAATTTTGCAATGTCAGATAAAAATGAAAGCTCAAAGCGTAAGTTTTCAGAAGGCCAACCTTTACGCCATAGATCGAGCTCTTCATCAGTCAAATTTGAAAATTTGATTGATGTCTCTTCGGTTTCTACGCCTTTTCCTTGGAAAAATTGGTCAAACTTCTCTTTGGCCCTGCCTTTGACCGTCACTGAAAATAAAAGCTCACCTTCACTTGTAGTAACGGTATAAACATCGAGTTCAACTCTCACCTGAGGTGGCTTTAAACCACATTTTTTCCGCATCTGAAAAAAAAGAGCATGCCAAAAAGAGGCTTCATAGCGCTTATGGAAAGGCATTCTTTCTGAAAAAATAAAGCGACTAGCTGCTGCCATGTGCTCACAAGCGCCTTTTTGAGAAGAGGCTTCACAGCTGCAAAAAAGATCCTTTACCTTGTCATCTTCTAGCTGAAGGAAAACCCAAAGAGGGCTTTGAGTTTCCCGATCAATAACCTCAACTTGATACGTTGGGCCTGAGAAGTTAATGTCTTGAATGCGATTTTCACGAACATAGTCATCGCTTATAGCTCTAAAGCTTTCTAAAAAATCAGGAAGGTGTGCCATTTATGAGCTTCTGCTCTGAGCTATAGTATAGTTTAGGGATCATTGTAAGAACTCTTCAGCTGGATGGTAAGGATAAGAAAGATCATGTGCCACTTCAGCATAGGTCACCTTACCAAGGCATACGTTGAGGCCTGCTCTCAAATTCTTATCTTCACGCAGTGCCTGTTTGTACCCTTTATTTGCAATTCTGAGCACATAGCTCATAGTTGCATTGGTAAGCGCTTGTGTCGCTGTCCGTGCGCAGGCACCTGGCATGTTCGGAACACAGTAGTGTACGACGCCATCAAGAACATACGTAGGCTCTGAGTGTGATGTCATCTTTGAGGTTTCAAAGCAACCCCCCTGATCGATAGCTACATCGACAACCACGGAGCCTGGTTCCATTTTACGAATCATATCATGTGTTACAAGCTTTGGCGCAAGCTTACCAGGAATTAAAACAGCACCGATAACCAAATCTGCCTGTTTCACCTGCTCTTCAAGTGCTGCCGGCGATGAATAGAGAGTTTTCAGTCGAGGGCCATAAAGCGCATCTAGCTGCCTTAAACGTGCTAAATTTGTATCCACTACCACTACATCAGCTCCAAGACCTAGCGCCATGCGCAAAGACTCTGTTCCTACCACGCCGCCACCTACAACCAGCACTTTACCTGGAAGAACACCAGCTACGCCACCTAGAAGCACGCCTTTACCACCATTTGCAATCTGCAAAGCCGTAGCCCCGGCTTGAATAGCAATGCGCCCTGCAATTTCACTCATCGGAGTAAGTAGCGGCAGTCTGCCTTCATTACAGGTCACTGTTTCATAGGCAATGCCAATAACTTTGCTTTCTAAAAGAGCTTTTGTCTGTACAGGATCTGGGGCAAGATGCAAGTAGGTAAAGAGAATTTGGCCTTCCCAAAGTAGAGGATATTCAGCAGCTTGCGGCTCTTTAACCTTAACGATCATCTCTGACTGATAGATTTCCTTGGCAGATGTACCAATTTTTGCACCTACTGCAAGATACATTTCATCGGGAAAGCCTATCTTTAAGCCAGCCTTTGTTTCTACCATCACAGTATGGCCTGCATCCACTAATGCTTTGACCATAGAAGGAGTTGCTCCCACTCGATATTCATGATTTTTGATCTCTTTTGGGATACCAATTGTCATCTTATGCTTCATACTCTTTTTCTCCTTCTTCTTATCAACGATAAAAATTACTAAACAAGAGGAAAATTATATAGAATGTGTTTGATTTTTGTCACTGAGTTTCTGCAAGAGTTTCTACTGGGGAATATAATTATAAAATGATTCTTCCCAAGAGTCACTTGCATAAAAGGGGCGGATATGAAATTTAAGATTCAAATCAGGCCGCAGCTCTTTTAACTCCAGCTCCACTTTTGCTAACACAACTTGTGTATCTGATTGACTACCATTCAGAGCTGTTCGTCCATAAAAACGAATTGTTTTGAGCTGCGGCATGGCTACAACAGCTTGAATAAACTCATTCACATTCTGAGATGAAAGCAGAGCGTGGAATCTCATATCGATATCAAGTGTTGTAAGCTGAGGCAACTGTTTTATTTTTTGATAGAATTCTGCTGCTGATAATTCAGATGCTAGTGAGCTAATGCAATTAAAACTTCTAATTCTCAAGCGCGAAAGTTGTGTACAAGAGGAAAGAGAATTATAAATAGGATAACAGGAATTCTCTGATTGGCGTACGCTCATAAAATTTATAAGATTAATATCTAAAGTGTTAAGCTGATTCCATGAAGTAAGTTGGCTCCATAAAGCAGATTTGTTTTGAGTACCCGAAAGAGATGCATCAGAAAGTCTTAATCTCTTTAAATTTCTCAAACCAGTGATAAAGCTGAATGCTTCAGGAGTTACTAAGACTCCTTGTAAATCTAAACTTTCAAGTTGTGGCAGTTGAGCAAAAACAGAAAAATCTGGCTTCAGAAGCTGACTGCCAGTCTGATATCCCATAATTTTTATGTGACGTAACTGAGGAAATCTTGGAAGAAAAGTGAGGACGTTTTCAAGCTTCCAGTCGTGGTTGAAAGTCAGGGTTTGTATACAAGGACAATGTCTAATGAGAAATTGCCATACCTGAGGATTATCATAGGAGGCAAACATTTCAAAGGAAATGACACCAGGCAATGGACCTTCTAACTGAATCTCCATATCTGTTTTTTTCTCATCTTCCATCGCAGTAAGAAATTGTTGAATGGCCTCGCGCAAACGCTCATTATCTTTACCTTTGTAAGCCTCTTCCTTCATTCGAAAACTCACAGTTGTACCTAAAGCGTTGGCAAGGTGGGGAAGGAGTGAGGGAACTTCTGTTGAATCAAAATAAGACGCAATAGTTCCAATGAGTACATCTGGCAATAGTCCAGGCCCATCTTTTGCAGCCTCAACAACTTGCAGACTTGCTTTAATCTTCTCTACTTCATTAAGAAGCTCTTGGATCTTTGCTTTTGCAACACTCTGTATGTGCTCTACCAAGCTGTTCTTGCTATTTTTAGAATACCACGAATCTACTGAAATGCGATAGCTCTGAGCCAGATCAAGGGTAGCATCGACTTTAGTTAATTGACTCACCTGCATAGCATCTAACCACGATTAATAATTATAAAAAGGATACTATACTTGATTTTTTAGTCTAAATACAAGAAATATTATTATAAACACTAATAAAAAACATACTCAATTAACTCACTTTGTCGTAAGTTTGGCAACAGTTTCTGCTATGATACGCGCATGCTCTTTATCCACTTCCTCTTGCGAGATCGTCTTGAAACGGTCACGAAAGACAAATCGAAGCGTCATATTCTTCTTGTCAGGACCTAATTTTTCATGGCGAAAAATAGCGACAAGCGAAACAATTTCTAAAAGAGGCGATTTCAAAGACTCGACCGCCTCTTTCATCTCTTCATAGGTGATCGCTTCTGCTACTGTCACCGTC
>JAHFTM010000216.1 GCA_023269335.1 Chlamydiia bacterium | reverse complement strand
CAAGATATCAAAGTGAAGAAACTCTGCAAAAACGACACAAAGTGCAATTGCGGTTGTCAAACAGGCAAGCGCTACTGCAACACAGGTGAATATCCCTGCATATGGCCCCAACACTTCCAAAGCAATCGTCCCTAGAATTACGTCAGCCGTGGCTCCTTCAAGAATCTCCGAATGCAGTGCTGCGACTAAACTCATACCCACATAAACAAGTGCTAAAAGTGATGCGCCAACTACGCTTGCCATAAGAGCATTCTGGTATAAAAGTTTGTGATTTGTTCCTGATATGCGCTTTAAAGTATCAATCACAACCGCGCAGAAAAAGAAGGCGCCTAGAAGATCCATAGTATGGTAGCCAGATACAAGCCCATGAAGAAATGCTGAAACATTTGTATGAGTAAGGGATGTTTTCACTTCAGGGTGTATCGACACACCTTTTACAATAATAACGGCAAGAGACACTAAAAGAAGGGGCGTCAGTACATAACCTAAAATGTCGGTGATACTGCTTTTACGCAGAGTAAAAAAGAGAATCACAAGACAGGAAATAGCGCTAAAATAGAGAAGTTTTACCTCTGGAAAGAACATCTTCAGTGTAGAGTAAGAAAGTGTAATGCAGCGCGGAATTGCTCCAAAAGGCCCAATCAAACCCATGATAACTAAGATTACAAGAAAGCCTGGAATTTTGCCTAATCTGGCAAAAAATGAACGATAGTCACTATCAAAAAGCGTCATGCCAAACAGACCAATGAAAGGTACGCCAACTGCTGTTAACACTAATCCTAACAGTGCATAAAGGGATTTGTCCTGAGCTGCCTGACCTACGATAAGTGGAAAAACAACATTTCCTGCTCCAAAAAACATGGCAAACATCGCCATGCCAACAGAAAAAACATGTAATTTTTTAGTAAATAAACTCATTAGAGAAAACTTTTTGTTAAAAAATAGTTTTAGAATTATATGCCGTGTCACAGATTTTTTGCTAGTAATTTGCACAGGCGAAATAGAAAAGCAAAGTCGACATGTCAGTCATCTGTGAGATGTTTATTGAAAAGTTGCGTTTTTTCTACTCTTTCTTGAAGAATACTACGAATGATGTGTATCATCGGATCTGTTAAAAAATAAATTGAGGGATATTAAAGATGATTACTTTTTCTTCTTCAGGTGCCGCTGCTGCACCTACGGGCTCATTGCCAGCATTCACTGAAGGTGCGCTCTCAGTAGTAAAAAATCCGCCACAAGCACACATTGTAAGTAATTCGGTTCAAGTAGTTGCTGGAGAAACCCTCGCGAAACAAGCACATGCTAAAACCACTGATCCATCTGATTTTCCACTGCACCATGCTGCAATAAAGGGAATGGCAAATCTTCTTCGAATACTTCTCATGCAAATAGGCAAGGAGGTGAACTCAATAGATACAAAGGGGTATACCCCTCTCATGTATGCCGTTTCTACAGGTAAACTCAATGTAAGTGAAGTCTTATTAGAAAATGGAGCAAGAATCGATCCTGCAAATCACGTTTGGAAAACTATTCTTAAAAGCACTGCAAAAAACCATCTTGCATTGTACGAAATTTTACAAAAACATATGCAATCGATCAAACTGGTTAAAGCTTCCACTCCAACAACTACAAATCATGAAGCTATCCCAATAAATTGATGAGCCGAGAAAATTACAAGTATTTTATTTTTAGCAGTTTAAAATTTTTGTGTCTTGCTAGTAGTCCAAATCAAAAATTGTTCAAGTTATTTTTGGTTTGGATTACTAGTGCCTGTCTGGATGTGGCTGGATTCAACTTCTTATCGCTCCAATCAGTTGTTAAAAAGTAGTTTTAGATTTACATCGCCTGTCACAGATTTTTCGCTAGTAATTTGCACATGCAAAAATAGTATGCCCTTTTTTTGTACTTTCATTATAGTACATCTCTTAAAAACCAATGCAAATGGTACTTATGTTTTTCAGCGTTTCATACCTAGCGATATTTTTTCTTTTGCTACAAACATTTCTCTTTTGTGACGTAGAGACAATTGCGCCGGGCGTCACCTATGAATTCCGAAAAGCACAAGACCCCGCTCAAGCGATACATATCTTACGTGTCAACCCGAAAAAAGCAAAAATCGCCTTAACACACGCCTTAAGTGATGGCGTGGGTAGAGAGCCGCTTTCTTCTATTGCAGAAAGAACAGGTGCTATCGCTGCTGTCAATGGTGGTTTTTTTCGCTACTGGGGCACATATGATGGACAAGCTACAGGCCTCCTCAAAATTGGTGGTGAATACTATTCAATGGGCAAAAAAACAAGAGGTGCTATAGGCTGGAAAAAGGATTCCTCAGTTGTCTTATTTAATCGCTTGCAGCTGACCCCTAAGATAAAATTCAACGGAATAGACTACCCCTTAGATGGCTTAAATCATAGCCGTAATCATAAAGATGCCATGCTCTATACCGCCTGCTTTCATCGCACCACACTCACATCGCCTGCTGGCACTGAGTTTCTCATTCAGAACAACAAGGTTGTTGCCTACCACAAACAAAAAGGTGATAGCCCCATTCCAGCTGACGGCTATGTCTATTCGCTTGGTAAAGATGTGAAGATTGACATGGCGAGCATTACCCCGACAAGTAAAGTTGAGGTCTCTTTTCAGCTAGAAGCCTTTTTACCGACAAAGCCTAATGAGCTAGCCTTATGGCATGAATGCGACAATATCATCGGCGGAGCGCCGCTCATCATTAAGGATGGCGCCTGCGTCACTGACTTTTCGCAAGAAGGAATTCGCGAGTCGTTTTTAAATAAACCACATCCACGAACTGCTGTAGGAACCTGTTCCGACGGTACTTGGGTTTTTGTCGTTGTTGATGGTCGCAACCCTCTTTTGAGTGTTGGACTATCGATCAATGAACTTACCGCCCTGATGCAGTCATTAGGCTGCACGAATGCCTTAAACCTTGATGGCGGCAAATCAACAACAATGACCATTGCTGCTGAAGTCGTCAATAGCCCTTGCAGTATGGTGGAAGAAGATGAGCTTAACGATAAAAGCCAACGTCCCATCTCCGATGCGATCATTATTTTGCCATTAGATTCATAAGCCAAAAGAAAATTGATGAACCTTGAAAAACTTGAAATCACCTGTCCTGCATGCAGCGCAATTTTTAAGCGTAGTAAAAGCCGTGAAAAGAGCCATCCGCTTACCTATTGTGCTTACTGCGGATGCCGCTTGCATCCAAGCGTAACACATGAAGAAAAAACTACCGATTTTCAACAACTTTTTTCTACAATTTCTTTGCCTACAGAAAAAGCGCCGACATCTAGCGAAATCCAAACGACAATCGGACAATATCAAATATTAAAAAGCATTGGCAAAGGGGGCATGGGAGAAGTGTTCTTAGCCTACGATACGGTTTCTGGCAGAAAAATAGCCCTTAAGCGCATTCGTGCTGACCTTATCAGTCATCCCCAGCTGCAGAATCGATTTCTTCGTGAAGCAAGAATTACAAGCCAGCTTACTCACCCTACAATCATCCCCATCTATTCTATCCACCAGGAAGATAAGCTTGTCTACTATACCATGCCCTTTGTCGAGGGCGACACGCTGAGACAGTACATCATAAGAGCCAAAGAAGTAGAAAAAAAGCGCGCTGCTGTAAAAAATACTAATACGTCAATCCCCTCGCTGATCCGCATCTTTTTGCAGGTCTGCCAGGCATGCGCTTACGCGCACTCACATGGAGTCTTACATCGTGATTTAAAGCCGGAAAATTTTATTGTAGGAAAGTATGGTCAAGTTCTCATCTTAGACTGGG
>JAHFTM010000215.1 GCA_023269335.1 Chlamydiia bacterium | reverse complement strand
TATTGCCACCTTTTGAAAGAGCGCATAGCTAAAAGAGAAGCTGTACTGAAAACTGCATAAAAATAATGCGGCCAAGAAGACTTGAACTTCCACCGAGTTACCTCGACTAGAACCTGAATCTAGCGCGTCTACCAGTTCCGCCATGGCCGCATTAAAGTCCGATGATGATACTCGAATCAGCCATATTCTATCAAAATGAAAAATCAATACGAAATTCATAGCAAACAAAAATCAAGCTGCTTAGAATTTCTGCTCCTGTCATTATAAATTGGAAGAGTAGATGTTTTCTAGGTGGATGCTATTTCTTGTTTGCAGTCTCATTTGTCTTTTCTCATTTTCAGCACAAAATCTACTTGTAGCAGGATCAAAACCATCTTTTAAAACCTATAAATTTCAAGAATATAGAGTCGATTTTCCGGGCAGTTGGATGCCTCTAGCAGAAGAGACATTGCTGAATTATCTTGGTCGTTATCGAAAAAATGCTCCAAACAATCCACTGTGGAAAGACCCCGCGTTTGCTCGCGGCTGGCAGATTGCAAAAAACTCCAAAAAGAAAAACTGCATGTGTATTGTCTATAGGCTGAAAAACGAGCGCAATGCTGGTCTTGACGCGTGTATGAATGGCATTATGCAAGGATATATACAGCACAGAAGCTTTATTAAAGACTGCGTCGTAAAAGAGAAGGGAGAGCTGCATGTCAACCAGCGGCAGATAAAATGGTTTGATGTGACTATGGAATCGGAAGGTGTGCAGCTTGCCATACGGCATTATGTATTACTTGATAGTGGATATGTGTACTACATCTACTTTTCAACAACTCCAAAAAGTTTCTCATTGGTTAAAAAAGCATCCAAGAAAATAGTGCAGAGTTTCAAAATTGCGCATAGTTATTGGTAACACATGAATATAGATAAAATTAGAAGAGATCAGTGCGTCTTACAAGAAGAGCTCATTGTGGTGATCGATGTCATTAGGGCCTTTACAACAGCAGCACTTGCCTTTTTGCAAGGGGCCGAAAAGATCATTCTAGTCAGCAAAGTCAAAGAGGCCTTTCTTTTGAAGAAAAAATATCCTCATGCACTGTTAATGGGAGAAGAGGGTGGCATACCTGTGAAAGGCTTTCATTTTAGTAACTCTCCAGTAGAGCTATCCAAAAGCCAAATTAATGGAGAGACCTTGATTCAGAGAACATCGTCTGGCACACAGGGTGTTGTGCTCAATAAAAGAGCTGGTAGAATACTGACAGCAAGCTTTGCCAACGCAGAAGCTACTTTCAAGCGCATTCAAGCGCTGAAACCACAGAGAGTGACTTTTGTGATCACAGGGACAACAAAAGGTGGCGACGAGGATGTGGCTTTGGCAGATTATCTTGAAAAAAGATTACAAGAGGGTTCTGTAGATCCCGGGCCCTATCTTGAGCGAGTCAAAAATTCAGCAAGTGGCCAAGCATTTTTGAGTGGTGCTTATGCTCAGTTTCCAAAGGAAGATTTACGTTTTTGTCTGGATATCGACTCAGCGCCTTTTGCTATGGAAGTTTTCGCAGTGGATAATGAGCTTGTGCTTCGGGCAGTGGATGCCGACGGCAGATTTTAGCAGTGAGCATATACTCGTTCTATCTGAATCTTGTATATTTCATGCCATCCAAAAACAGCATCTGCCCCTTTCGGATGACCCAAAAGCACAACATTCAAGTGTCACGAGTATAGACTTGTAAGAGATCCTCTTTTGTGAGCCTTCTTTTTTCTTCTTCTCGGACATCCAGAGTAATCGTTCCGGATTGCATCATGATTAATCGTGTCCCATAGTCAAGGGCATCTTGTAGGTTGTGTGTGCAGATAATTGCGCAGGCTTTTGACTCTTTGATGGCTTGTATGGTAATTTCCATCAGTTTTTTTGCCGATTTAGGGTCGAGCGCGCTTGTATGTTCATCTAGCAAAATTAGCTCAGGTTTATGCATGAGATGAAGTGCAAGGCCAAGTGCTTGACGCTCCCCGCCAGATAATTTCTCTACCTGCTGTTCCAGTTTTAGAGCCAAGTTTGGATTGAAAGATTGCAAATAGTCGGCTGCTTCCTTTTTATTGTTAGCTCTCAAACGTTTTTTTTCTTTTGCCATCAAGTAATTTTCATACACTGTCAATTCGGAAAATGTGACAAGGTTGGCATCTTGATTCATAGTGGCAATCAGGTGAGAGCGTGCACGTACAGACATGTGTATAAGTGCATCTCCCAATAAATTGATAGCGCCTTTTGAAGGTAAATAAAGACCGTTGATCACTTTTAAAAGTGAGCTTTTGCCGGACCCATTTGAACCAATGAGCATGATGATCTCGCTCTTTTTTGCCTGGAAAGAGATGTCCTTTAAAATGGCTGTCTGACTTCCTGGAGCTATAAAAAGAACGTTTTGCAGTGATAAAAATGGTGAAGAATGAGTGCTGTTCATCAATTACTCCAAAGTAGCGGTTGTTAATTTTTTCCCAAGCTGTTTGCGGTTGATACCTAAAACAGCAACGCAAATCAGTGCTGTGCACATGCGTAAGTTGATAGGATCAACGCCAAAACTAATCAGGCTATGAACTGTCAGAAAGTATACAAACACCCCTAAAAAGCAGCTTAGAAGTTGGCAGACAATATGGGTTGAATAGCGGCCGAATAAAAATGTTGAAAGGCGCACTCCGATGATCACACTTGATAAGGCAATGAGGACGGTGCCTGTTCCCATGCTAATGTCAGCAAAACCTTGAAATTGGGCTGTGATAGCACCGCCAAGGGCAGAAAAACTATTGCTCAGCATCAACCCGATCATGCAGTAGAGTTTATCATTTTTGCCAAAAATCTCTAAAAGCTTGGGGTTGTTTCCATAGGCCCTTAGTATCAATCCTAAACGGGAGGTGAGAGTTTTTGCCAGAATGCAAAAAAGTGCTATTCCCACGACTGCTGCTATGATGAGCCTAAGATAGGGCTCTGAAATACAACTACAAAGTGTACTTGTGAGGCTGATAAGCGTTGGCTTATCATACAAGCTGATGTTTGGACGGCCCATTGACTGTAGGCAAAGCGATTGCAAAATGAAAATAGCTAAAATGCCTGAAATCAGATCAGCAAAGCCCAGAGCACGCTGTAAACAGGAGGTGATGGCTCCTGCAAGTAGGCCGCCGCAGATAGCTAAACTTACGCCTGCAAAAATGGAGAGTTTTGCTTGGAGGCAGATGGCGCACAAACAGGCACCAAAAACAAAACTACCCTCTGCAGTCAAGTCGCAGATTTTTAAAATTTTGTAGCTTACATACACCGCTAAGACAAGCGGTGTAAAAAGAAAAGCCTGTTCAAGGGCTGCGATATAAAGCGTCATCTTAGCCCTCACTATTGTGTTGATAGGGTGTGATCACATACCGCAGTTTATTGGCAACTTCATGGACTTGATCACGATGCAAGCCTTGCTTACTGCAGGCATCGAGGTTCATAAAGATATGTACATCTTTCACACTTGTGATAGGGATATCACGTGCACTTTCTCCGTTGAGAATAGTGCTTGTAAGCTTAGCACCATCTTTTCCGATTTCTCTTTCTGTGACACCAAGCGCAAGACTTGCGCCTGCTTTGACACTACCTTCATCCGATGTGATGAGAGGAATCTTTGACAAGGTTGCTTGCTTGACTAAGAGGCTGATTCCAGAAACAATGAGATGATCTTTCATTACAAAGATGCATTCAGAGTCTTTGGCTATGCTTTGAGAACACGTGGCAAGGTCGGTGATGGTTTGTGCCATGAGAATCTGCACTTCAATGCCAAAAGCCTTTGTAAAGAC
>JAHFTM010000214.1 GCA_023269335.1 Chlamydiia bacterium | reverse complement strand
CAGGTGATATCCGGTAATTTGTCTACCCTGTCTAGGCTAAGCCAGGGGTAGACTACACCCTCATAAAATCTTCCTAGAAGCATCTGTGCAAGATAGGGAGAAGAGCTTGCTTTTTGTGTGGCAAGTAGATGCCTTATACGTTCTGCAAAATGACAGGAAAAGTCTTTTTGTCTATTGGCTGTAGCATTTTCTCCAAAAAGTGCCGAGAGATAATCGAGTGACATTATTTTTTTTAGCGCCTCATCAATCGCCTTTCCGAAATTCGTCCGAGAGTGAGCTTTTTCTACTTGTACTTCAAGGCTATCAAGTACAAATAATTCTTCGATTTCATTGGTATAGTCTTTTAAAGCGTACCTTAAAGCCGCAAAAAGACGCTCATATCTACCCACATGATCAATTCCACACAGTGCTAGATCATCTATGTCACCAAAGATTCCATCTGGAATTTCAAGATGCAAGAAGATCTCTTGCAAACGCCTTTTTCTTTCTAAGATCGGTATTACTGTATGTCCAAGAAGCTCGAGCCGCTCTTTTTTTGATTGCTTGAGAAGATATATTTTTAACAGCGTAAGGTACAGCTGACTTGCATTTGGATCGACAATATGCAAATGACTGAATGAACCGCTTCCGATGAGTGCGCAAGCCGTACAGCCACCTGAAGCTACCATCAGAAGTGCTGGTGACTTAGGACAGTACTCTTTGAGTAGTTCTAGATCAAGGAGCGCATCTTCTCGCACTTGGGAAAAATAAATAGGTGCTTGTTTTGCTGCTGAAAACCAGTAAGATTCCATAATCAGATATCACTTGTTAAAATGAATTTCCAATCAGTTGCTTCCATGCCGCTACTAATGATGCTTGCTGTCGCTGCAGGCTCTACTTTTTGTGCAGCGAAGGCAGTAAATAGTGGATCTGACTCAGGCACGCAGAACATGTGCGTGTAGCCTTCTTGAGGCACTTGATGTGTTGGATTTATATCTTTACAAGGGCCAAACTGCGCATGTAACAGAGGAAGCGGCTTACCGCTACTTTGTAAGACAAGATCCTTTTTGCCTTGTAAAGAAAGATAGGATATCTCCCCGCGATGCTCTTTCAAAAGAGCTTCATGCTTTTTCATCTCTTGAACATTCATAGAAAAAATATGCAACACCTTAGGTTGTGAAATTGGGGCCCAGCTATAGTTTTTGAACATTTTCACAATGCGGTTTTGCCCATTTGCCGGATTCATAGAAATAGCATAGCCGCGAAAGCACGTTAAAGCATTATAGGCAGCACGCATGAACATATAAATTGGAATGTGCCTTCCTCTATAGTCCGGGTCAATTTTCAAGTCGCAAAGATACTACGTCTTTTGTGATTCTTGCCCTTCCTTGAAGGGAATTGTTCTTAAAACCCCAGCTGCAACTCCCACGACACGCTCTTCATCTTGGGCTACAAAGTAGTGCATCAGGCCTAATCGTTTAAAGAAAGCAAAGTAATCGAGGCCATGATCTATTTTGAAGCGTTCATTTGGTCCAAGCGGGTAGTCTGCCTTTTTCTCAAGTGCACAGACTCTTGCTTGATAGACTCTCTGATCTGCATCACTTGCTAACTCTCTCACACTGATTGGACCGAAAGAGCAAATCGCTTGAACAGTGGCGCTCATGGCTGACACCCCTAACTGAAAAGCACTCAATACTTCTTTTATTTTTTCATAAAAAAAGACACATGTTTCCTTAATGCAGGAAGGTATGATGACGTAAATTTTATGTCCCAGCCAATAAAGTGTGTCGACTAGATATTCGCAATTTACTGCTCTGCAGTAAGGCTGTTCGTAGCCACTTGCATGCTCAATTACTTCTGGAGCCACAAAAATCTCCTTCTTAAATGTTTATAGAGACTCTAAATTATAAACATTAAGAATCTATAAACCTACTGTGAAGAAAACGAGAAAATTCTATGTTTGTCTTTGCAGCAATTGCTTTGTATTGAAGTTATGTCGGAGTACTAGAAAAGAAGTCTTTCAGTTTTTCCAAAAATCCCTTTTTTCCAGGAAAATTAGCTGGGTTTTCTAACGTTGCAAACTCTGAAAGGAGCTCTTTTTGACGATCAGATAACTTGGTTGGTGTCTCGACGACAGTGCGGATGAGAAGATCACCACGGCCGGATGAGTGAACATCTGGAAAACCTTCGCCTTTTACACGAAAAATTTTGCCTGTTTGTGTCCCGTCAGGAATCGTTATACGAACTGCATGAGATGTAAATGAAGGGATTTCTTTTTTACAACCTAGTGCAGATTCTGCAAAAGTAATTGGAAGGTCCATGATAATGTCATTGCCATGGCGCTCGAAAAACTCATTAGGCTCTACCGTAATGTAGACATAAAGGTCGCCTGCAGGGCCACCACCAGAACCTACATCCCCATAGCCTGCAAGCCTGAGTCGCATGCCAGAATCAATACCTGGCGGCACACGTACATGAACTCTTTTTTTAGTCTTTACACGTCCTTGCCCAGTACAGCTTGCGCAGGGGCTGGTAATCATCTCACCTTCTCCTTGGCACTGTGGACATGTCATTGACATGCTGAAAAAGCCTCTCTGCTCAAAGATCTGGCCAGAGCCACCGCAACGTGTACAACGCTTAACACCTTGAGGCGACGTTGTGCGTTTGCCATGACAGGTTTCACAGGTGACATAACAGGTGATTTGCAGCTCTTTTTCTACACCCTTAACGGCTTCTTCAAAACTGATATTGCGATTTGTGCGTTTACTTGCACCTTGTTGCTGACGCCCATCTTCAGATCCATAGCCGCTTCCATAGCCACCACCAAACATAGACTCAAAAGATGCATCGCCTGAAAAGGCCCCCATAAATGTACGAAGTGCCTCTTCCATAGAGGAAAAGCCTCTTCCGCCAAAGCCGCCGGCACCATCAGCACCAGCGCTTGCCATGCCGCCTTGTAAGCCCTCAGGCCCATAACGGTCATACATTCCGCGTTTTTTTTCATCACCTAAGACTTCATATGCCTCGGAGATTTCCTTAAACTTTTTCTCTGCTTCAGGCTTTCCTGGATTTCTATCTGGATGATACTGCAAAGCTTTTTTACGATATGCCTTTTTGACTTCATCCTGCGTAGCATTTCGTTCAACCCCAAGTATTTCATAGTAATCAGCCATAGTATTCACTTAATTTACCTTAAACTTATAGAGTTACACGATAGCGCCAAATGAAAACAAATTGCACGACGTTTAATTCTCAAAAATTTTAACGAACGCACACGAAGTAAAGATTTGTAACTTATCAAGCGCTATGCGCGCTGTTTTTTATACTTTACTGCAGCCTTGGATTTCGCCCGCTTTTTGACAGACGGCTTCGAATAAAATCGGTGCGCTTTTACTGCCTTCATTACGCCTTCTTTATCTAATCTCTTCTTCAAAGCACGTAATGCTTTATCAATCGACTCGCCTGGGCGAACTTTTACACTTGTCATGGTTACCTTTTCTCAAGCTTAAAAATTGAGTAATTTAAATGAGTCCCAAAATTGTACCCTATAGACACATATTTGGCAAGCAACTGTTACAGCTTATTTCCTTTCTTTTTTGTTCGACGCTTCGTATTTATTGTCGCTCGATTTCAGCCTGTGTCTTTCTCAGATACAGAAGCGATAGCTTCCCATCACAGACTCCCCCTGTCTTACAAAATGACGCATGGGCAAGAGATGCAAGTAGTTCTAAAGAAGGCGTGCGTTCAATAATCGGCACCTGAATGCTTGGAAAGCGTTCTAGCAAAGGCTTTCTTTGAGGAGTCACTAAAAATGAAATGGCCTGTGAAACCTCTTCAAACTCCTCACAAGAAATAAGCCTTTCTTCTGTTTCAA
>JAHFTM010000213.1 GCA_023269335.1 Chlamydiia bacterium | reverse complement strand
TGGCTCTAGGTTTTCATCACAGCGCCTAAAGCAGCCATCAAGGCCAATCTGAATCGCTTTGATAGCATACAAATCACGACTCAAATGGTTGGCAATATTCTTGGCAGATACACAAGAAACTTCATGTTCACAATTCATCCCACCAAAAAGTAATCCAACGACCATTTTTTTTATCGGATTTTTTTGTAAATAAATTACCAAATCAGTGCCTACTTTGGTGATGTCGCCGGCACCAAGTGTGATCAGCACATCATGTGGCCTTAAAATTAGCTGGAGACCAGAAATTAGTTCTGAGCGCGGAATATAAACAACTTCTTTTTGATTTCCATTTTTTATTTCTTCAATAATTCTTTCTGTCGTTACACCTGGAATAGGTTTTTCATTGGCAGTAAAAAGATCAGTGACCACCACCAAGTCAGCATCTTGGAAAACGTTATCCAGTTCAAGCATGGAATACTGCATGCGGCTATAGCGGTGAGGCTGAAAGACAGCGATCAACCTTTTTTCACAGACAGCGTTTCGTGCCGCCTTCAAGGTAACTTTTATTTCTGTAGGGTGATGTGCATAGTCATCATAAAGAAGAATGCTTTGGATCTCGCCTTTTTTATCCATGCGTCTTTTCACACCGTTGAATGTTGAAAAGGCTTCGCGGATGGCAAACTCCGGCACACCCAGCTGTATGCACAAACCGAATACAGCAAGGGCATTCAATGCGTTATGCTCACCTGTCATGTTCACTACAATATTCAAATAGGATTTGCCTTTGAAATGTGCGTCGAAGGAAATGCTAAAGCCCTTTTGCTGAAAATTGGAAAGACGAAGATCTGCCTTTTCAGAAAAGCCGTAAGAGATTCCTGGAATGTGAAGCTGTGATAAGGTTTTGTCGTCAGCGCAATAAAAAAGGCGATCTTTATCAGCGCTTTTTTTCATAAATTCGGTAAATGCTTCTACAAGCTTATCCCATGAGCCATAATGCACCAAGTGATCTGTATCGATATTCGTCACAATGGCCGAGTGGTAGTTGTACTTTAAAAAGGTACCGTCACTTTCATCAGCTTCTGCAATAAAATACTCACCCTTGCCATCTTGAGCATTGGTTTCATGACCATGCATCATGCCACCTACAGCAAATGCAGGATCAAATTTAGCGACTTTCATAGCATGAATCAAAAGTGATGTGGTGCTTGTTTTTCCATGGGTGCCAGCAATGGCTACTATCTTTTGCTTTTGCATCAACTCTAGCAATAAATCAGAGCGATGCAACAGCCTGCACTGTTGATTTTTGGCAGCTTCGATCTCCGGGTTTGTCGTTGGAATATCAGAGCTGATTATCACTGTTGAATAGGGTGTGACATGCTTGGCATCATGGCCTACATGAATTTTTGCGCCCTGTTTTTCAAGCGCTTGTGTGACATAGCTTGAAGCAATATCACTGCCTGTAACTTGGCTGCCACGCTCAAGAAGAATACGGGCAAGGCCACTCATACCTATGCCACCGATGCCAATGAAATGATACATCTCTTGCGTCATATAATTATCCTTTTAAAAATTTTAGAATTTCATCGCAGAAATCTGACTTGTTCATTTTCTCAAAATAGCGCGCTAAATGAGCCTTGATCTCTTGATTTTTTTTATCTTCTAACAAAGAAATAACCGCTTCAGCAAGCTCTGCCGGAACAACTGTTCTTTGCAAAAACGTCTTTCCTCCCTGAATGACTTTTTCCACATATTCAGCATTTTTTTCCTGGTGGTTGTCAGATGCATGAGGATAGGGAATAAAAATAGCTGGCAGCTGAAATGCTATTAGCTCGGCAATAGTGGAAGCCCCTGCCCTACAGATCGCAAGGTCCGCTACACTCAAGGCATAGTGCATCTTAGGCTCAAACTCTTTGACACACGCTTCAATTGCCACTTGTTTATACGCCTCCACTACTGATGAGGCGCTACCTGTAAGGTGTAGCACTTGAAAATCGATTTTATTTTTAAGATGGCAAAGTGCTTCTAAAAAGAGCTGATTAATACCTTGAGCACCTTGTGAGCCGCCAAAGACAAGTATGGTTTTTTTACCTGCATGCAAGCCATAATAAGCAAGGGCTTCATTTTTGGTAGGTCTTTTTGTGCTTTCAAACTCCTTTCTCAAGGGGATATTCACCTCACGCGACGCACCTTTAATCGTCGATTTGGCATCTGGAAAAAAAAGTCCTGTCCACTCTGCTCTTTTTGAAAACAGACGATTGGCTTTACCAGCAATGCTGTTTGACTCGTGCAAAATGAGGGGAATCTGCAAGAACACCGAAGAAAAAAGTACGGGTAGGGTATGGTAGCTGCCAAAACCGATGACAAGATCTGGCGCCCTTTTTCGCATTGCCTGTAGGCTCTGCCATACACCCTTTGTAAGCTGAAACGCACCTTGAACAAGCTTAAGCGGATTTTTACTGATTGTCCCGGAAGCGACATCTAAAAAAGAAAAGAGGTCTTTACGAAAGTGTTTATTGTCATTCAGACCTTTGGCCATGAACTGGATTTCAATTGAAGGACATTTTTCTCTAAGCTGCAAAGCAAGCGCTTGAGCAGGAAAAAGGTGTCCTCCTGTGCCACCGGCACAAATCAGCACTTTCTTCTTCACATCCAAAAACCTTATACTTTGAAATTTGCACTATCTAAGGATCGTAAAGAAATAAACTCTACAACTGTAAAAGTTATTTCCCTACGATTCCTTATACCATCTGGATATGACAAAAGCCAGTGCAAAACAAGCTAAGTGATAATAAGATGAGCTAAAAGTTGAGAGTTACATAATCAAGGCTTTGTTGAAAAATTTGAAGGTGAAAAAAAGTGAAGGTGAAAAAGAGAACAAATTGAAAATTTTAAGTTGAAACAATAGGCTCTTTAGCGTTCAAACCCAAGAGCCTAACATGAATAGTCACGTAAAACGCAACTGGTCACAATATAACAAATCTCTCATCAGCTGGTATTTTAGTGCCTGCACAATCCAGGTGCTTCAACAAACGACAGGATTTCAATGGCTCCAAGCTGGTAATTCCTGTATAGCTACAATCCAAGCGCTCTAGCAAAAGACAGGATTTCAACGGTTCCAAGCTGGTAATTCTTTCACAGAAGCTACAATCCAGGCGCTGCAACAAAGGACAGGACATCAACGGCTCCAAGCTGGTAATTTCTTCACAGAGTCTACAATTCAGGCTCTGCAGCAAAGGACATGATTCCAGCGGCTCCAAGCTGGTAATTCCTTCACAGTGTCTACAATCCAGGCTCTGCAGCACAGAACAGGACATCAACGGTTCCAGGCTGGTAATTCTTGTACAGCTACAATCCAAGCTCTGCAGCAAAGGACAGGATTTCAATGGCTCCAAGCTGGTAACTCCTGGACACCAGCTACAATTCAGACTCTGCAGTGTTGTACATCTTGCAACTGCTGCAAGCATCTTATCATCCATACCAGTCAATTCAAGGTTGAGATAACGCAGATCTTTAAACTCTTTCAAAAGATCTATCATCTCTTGTGTCATTCTGTTTCCTCTTAGATTCAGATCCGTTATATTCGGCCAATTGGCAAGTATTTCTTTCATTGCTTTTACACTTAACGGAAATTCAAGGTTAGAAAGATCAAGGCTTGTCACTTCCTTAGTTTTCCTTTTCAGCTCTTCCGGAAAAACAAAATCCTCACCCTGTGTCTTCAGTGCCTCTCGAATCTGAGCAGATACTTCTTTTGCCCATTTTCCCCCTTAGCTGCTTCTTTAGAAGCGGCAAGCTTTGCAGCTACACGCTCACTTTTTTTTGCAAACTGGTCAAGTAAAGGATCTAAGACTTCTTCTGCTTCTTTTTCTGGAAGAAAT
>JAHFTM010000212.1 GCA_023269335.1 Chlamydiia bacterium | reverse complement strand
AGTTTTTCAAACTGATATTTCACTTTCCAATTTTTATCTGCTGTCAACTCCAGATGGTCAGTTATAAATTCGCGATTGATCTCATCGGAGAATTTTTTTTTGTGAAGATCTTCTACAAGCTGGCTCACAGCTAACTGGTAGGATATTTCAGCCTGTACTTTTTTTGTGCTCATTCTTGCTTTTTTAATGATAGCGCTCTCAATTTCAAAAAAAAGACAGCCCCCCATAAAAAGTAACGTGATGGCTACGAGCGCTTCTACTAAGAGAAAGGGCCTGCGAAAACGGGTTTTATTTTTTTCTCTCATTTGACAACCTCTTGAGAGAGAGGATATAGATCCTGTCCCTCTTTCAAAACTGCAGCATCTGCGGGTGTGGAAACTTCTATGAAACGCGACTGAAGATTTGAATAGGCAGGAAACACTTCAAGCTTAACCTTCGGGTCAACTGCAGAATGCATATAGCAAAAGCCATTCTGATAAAAGGTAAGCATTATAGGCAGCTCGCAAACATTATTTTGCGAATCCGAAAGAAGTATATTTGAAATTCCACTTAAACTCTGTTTCACAAGAAGAGCTCGTTTTAGCTGAGAGGTTGGTATGGCTTCACCGTCAAGAGATGCAAAAATTGACCCATCCTTTTTTTCTAAAATCAGCGTAATGCCTCCCTGAGTGATCTTCGCAAGCTTCTTTACAAGAGTGACTTTGTCGTTCAGCAACTTAAAGTTTTCTTGGAAATTTCTTTCACGGATACTTGCTGTAATTTTGATGCCCACAACAGTAGAGATGAGAGCCAGCAAAAAAATGACAACTAGAAGTTCCAACAATGAAAACGAACGCTTAAACAAGATAGGCCCTTTTTGCTTCAATTTTAACCAGCACGCTATAACAAAGATAGAAAAAAACAGGCTATGTAAACTGAGAAAGACACGATGAGCAATAACCGAACTACAAAACAGATCTGAGTGGTCAGCATACCGAGAGAATATACTCACACGCTGTTTTGATCTTTTTATTATTTTAATTTTATCGAAAAGCCGCGTAATAAAGCTGCAGGATAGCTTGTAAAAGTATCCTGCTTGCTTCTATCTCTGGTGCTTCTTACAGCTCCAGTAGATGGGTTGCTCTAAGAGTGTTCGACTTTAACCGGTAGCGTATCTTCGGCTGTCTCATCACCAGCACTCACCACGAACTTCATCTCTTTTGCATCTTTGAGGAATTTCTCTGAACTTTGAATGAGTGGGGATTTCACTACTTCTTTTTCCCATTCAGTAGCGATATTATTGCGAGTAATTCTACCTTCAGCAATAGCAATCTCCACTAGAGTTTTAATACGTGCGGTCATCTCAGTTGCTTTGAATTTCTTACCCTCGTCAATGCTCTTCTTGTAATTATAGGCAAGTGCACCAGTGATCATCGTCAAGATCATCAGCACAACAATCATTTCAATAAGGGTAATAGCTCTTTTTAATCTCTTAGGCTTCTTTTTGAAGACCATACTTTCAACTGCCATCTTCTCTTTCCTCCCATTCTTTATTACCCCTCAAAATCCCTTCCGGGAACATTCAGGATAGTATAGTGAATATTCAAGGCAACCATAGCAGGATTCGATTAAAAAATGTACTATGAAATTTACATTTTCTTAACTAGATATTCATTCCGACACCAAAGTCACTTAACGGCAATAAGATAGAGAGTATTACCGTACCAATTACGCTACCCATGATTACGAGTAATATTGGTTGTGCAAGAGTTACAAGGCGTGTCAGCGTTCGCTCTGTCTCCTCTTCATACATGGTAGCCATCTGATTCAGCATTGGAGAAAGCTTGCCCGACTCCTCACCAATTTTTACCATTCTCGTAAAAAGAGAGGGGATTTCTTTATAGCGGACAAGCTCTGCACTGATTGTTTTTCCCTCCATCACCCTTTCGCCTACTCTTTGTAAAATTTCTTCTAACCTTGCGTTGTGCAACGCCTCTTTAGCAAAGTCTAGGGCATTTGTGAGCGGCAACCCTCCATCGAGAAGGGTAGCTAAAGTTTTAGCAAAGCGTGAAAGAGAAGCAAGTATGACATAGCGTTTCAAAAAGGGCATTTTTATAAAGAAACGCTGCAGCTTTGCTTTTGTCTCTTTTTTGCGTAACGACAGATAACAAAAACCTACAAAGCTTAAAAACCCCGCCACAATAAAGGGCCAAAAAAAGCGCAGCTTTTGGCTAATAGAAAAGACTAAGGAGGTAAACCAGGGCAGATCACGCCCATCAAAGAGCGCTTCTAAAGAGGGGATGACAAATCCCACAAGAACGGAGACTGCCACCACCATAAGACAGGCAAGGAATATAGGATATGTTAAAGCAGACATCAGCTGCTTTCTCATCCTCCTTTGATAGGTCAGCAAACTTGTAAGTCTTGAAAGAGGCAGTTCAAGATTTCCTATGGCTTCTCCTGCCCCGATGAGCGCGCGATAAAGAGGTGGAAAACTTTGAGGAAACTCTTGTAAAGCTTTGGAAAGCGAAGATCCTGTTTTAATGCGCTCTCCTATAGCTAAGATAACTGCGTGAGCACTTTCTCCTCTTGCTTGCTCTTCAAGTGCCAGAAGACTTTCATAAAGCGGAATTTTTGCACACACAAGCTGTGTCAGTTGAGAGGTAAAGATAATCAAACTATCTTTGGAGAGCTGCATAAGGCCTTTTGACCCAACATGCTCTTTAATTTCAAAAAGCATGAGCCCCTGCTCACGAATCTTCTCTTTGGCTTCCTGAAGGGTGAATGCTTCGATTGTAGCTTTTGTTTTTTTGCCGCTTTTAGTTACTGCCTGATATGCAAAGAGAGCCATTTTTCCTTATTTCCTCATCCCTCATCTTCATCTTTTGTCACGCGCCAAATCTCTTCAAGCGTCGTCACGCCATTCATAACCAGCATTTTTCCATGGTCACGAAGTGTCTTCATTCCATTGGCCAGGGCAATATGCTGCAATTCGGTTGATTCAGGAGATTTTAAAATCTGTTTTCTCAATGGATTTGAAATCGTCATTAATTCGTAAATACCATGACGGCCACGGTAGCCTGAACCTAAGCACTCAGTACAGCCTTTGCCTCGATAAAGCAATATTTTTTCACCTGTACTTTGGGTTGAGCGCTGCAAATGAGCAAGCTCTACCCCTGTCGCTTCGTAAGACATTCTGCATGAAGGACAAATTCTTCGCACAAGACGCTGAGCTAAAACAGCAATGACACACGATGAGATCAGATAAGGTTCGATACCCATATCAACAAGACGTACAATTGCTGACGGCGCGTCATTCGTATGCAACGTGCTTAATACAAGGTGACCTGTGAGTGCTGATTGAATGGCAATTTCAGCAGTCTCCTTATCACGAATTTCACCCACCATGATGATATCCGGGTCTTGGCGTAAAATATGACGAAGCCCTGCTGCGAAGCTTAAGCCAATTTTTGGATGCACACCCATTTGTGCTACGCCTTTCAAGCGATACTCAACAGGATCTTCAATAGTCATGATATTGGTGTCATCGCTTTTTAGCTCAGTCAGGGCACTATAAAGAGTGGTTGTTTTACCGCTTCCTGTAGGCCCTGTCACTAAAATAATACCTTCAGGGAAATTAATCGCTTTTCTAAAGTCTTGCAAAACCTGCTCTGGCATGTTGATTTTATCAAGACCCAAGACAATATTACCCTTGTCGAGGATACGAAGTACAATACGTTCACCCGTAACTACAGGCAGCGTGCTCACGCGAAAATCGATCTCTTTACCACCAAGGCGCATCTTAATCCTTCCATCCTGTGGCAGCCTGCGCTCTGCAATATCCAACTTTGCCATGACTTTTAAGCGTGTCAAAAGCTGAGACAT
>JAHFTM010000211.1 GCA_023269335.1 Chlamydiia bacterium | reverse complement strand
TGCTCAGAGATTGGGTCAACGATGCGGCAAAATTTTTGAGTGACTATCAAGCCGATCCAAAGCAATTTACTCCCGAACAAATAGAGCGAGAATTTTCTAGTGTGGATAGACTCATGCAAGCCTTCAATCAAGAAAAAGAGAGGATGAACGCCTATTCCAGACTTGATCTTCAATGGCAACGAGAGCAGCCAGCTGTGCGCTTGCAAAGAGCTGCGTTGAGTGATTTAGAATAAGATGAGAATTTGTGTATGAAAGCCTGTACTGACTTCAAGCAACTTAGAAGAATGGGACACGATTTTAGCAAAGATTTCATCGTGTTTCCTACTTTGAAGAAGCTTGGTTTTGTTGGTTACGAAAACGAAGAGCACTTTCATAAGGCTCTGAAAAGACAAGGTATAATTGTTGCGTTGTTGCATCTGCTTCAAAGTAGTAGAAGGTAGAATCGACAAAGAGAATTTCTGCAAGGTAAGGTCTCATCGGCCGGTCTATATTTTTATCCCAAAAAACAATTTTATAGCCTACTTTAGAAAGAGGCACTTCTTCTGGATAGTTTGTATCTTCACTCCTCCAGTGATCAACGTAGGCTTTTACGGTAGGGCTAGTACGCAACATAGCTATGAAGTTCTTCACATTATTGGCAGCTAGAATACGTCCTTGGTTTAACCGTGTGGGTTGTTCTGATCGAAGTGTCAAACAGTAGACCGTCTCTCTTCCATCAGTTGCATCACCTATCAAAAGAAACTGCATGTTCTGTTCTTGCGCTATGGTTTTGCCATAGCATTCTAATTCTTTATTCATGACGATCTCTTCTTTCGTGCAGCAAGGACCAACACAGCCTGTTACAAGAAATAGAATGCTCACAAAGATTAGTAAAAACGTGCCATGAAATGATTTTTGCATATTTCGCTCACCCTGTTTTATTTTTGTTTTTTGCGCAAATAATGCAAGCTTCTTCATAGGATTCAGAGTGTATAAGTTGGAAATTGTCTTTTTTTTCATCCCAGATCGAATAACGAATTTTCCCTTTTATACAGCTGACTAGAGCAAGAGTTGGAGGAAGACGAGATTTGGGAGGGTTCCCTGCGTCTTCAAAAGAGAAAATCAGCTCTACATTTTTTGAAGTAAAAGGAAAATTCTGCAGGTACATACGAATTCTTTTTTCCTCATTAAAAGGCTCTACAAACTCTTGCACCTGTTTCACGATAAAGAAACGTGCTTCATCGACAGACATAAATTGTAAAGTGTTTGAGTTGTAGCCTTGGCTGATAAAGCGAATAGTATTGCGGTAAGAGCCACCAGTAAGAAAGGGCTCAAACCCTTCATTTTGAATTCGCTGATCATTTTGCGCTACTATTTCATCTGCAATGCGAAAATCTTCTCTTCGCGTGTGAAAACAGGCTGTAGAGGTGATGACCACGCAACTCAAAAGAAGGAGAAGGGGTTTGATCGAAGATTTCATAGATATCTCCTACTTTGAATAGTCGTCTAAGGCTTTTCTTAAAGCACTTTGATAGTCATGACTTTGAAAGCCATGTTTAGAAAAGGGCAGCTCTAAAGCTGAGCCCACAAATTCTACTTCACTAGATTTAGAAAAAACTGCTTTAAAATAACCCAGGGGGTCGCAAATAAGCGCTGCATGATCAGCGCGATGAATAATATTGCGCGCGCTATTCACTCCATCACCTTCTTTAGAAATTATTTTTGTTGTGCCGACAGTAATTATATCGATATTCCTTTTAAGTTCGGGCGTTGTTTTTTCTAAAGCACGGTGGGTGATCCAGCCGCCTTGGCTATGTGCTATATGCACAATCCTGGTCGGAATTCCGAGCAACGCACATTGCGCGTCTATCTTTTTCCATGCACAGCGTACATTTTTCACAGAATGCGTCTCAATTCCAACAATGTTTAACACCAGCTCCACAAAATCAGACACCAATCCATGCCCTGAATTATGAGCTATTTCCACCGCTATGATGTTACTCTTATTCACATTATTAAACAATTCAGTCACTGCCCTTTTTGCGCCTTGTAGTGTGTTATTTACACCTAACGTCGTCGTGCAAAAGATCGGAGAGGTTGTGTTCATAGGCTTTTGCGTGCACTGATACAGCTTCACGCGTATCGAATGGTCAAGCTGACGTGGCTTTTTGCCCATCAGTGCACGCACAGAATTGCAAATAGACAACTTAATGCTATCCAAGGGCAAAAGATGATACGCAATGCGATCAATCGTATGGCAGACAAAATCTCTAATCGACGAAAGGATGCGCCCAGCAAAGTTTCCGATGGCTGACAGCCTGCTGCCTCCTGATGAAACCCTGTCCGCTCCTGGACTAGAAATCTCATCTCCAATCAGCCCATACAGGTCTATATGCGTCATCGGATTGTTATGGACATAGGCATACAAGTTAGGCCCTGCCTTTAAACCAAGCGGATCTTGCGTGATCCAGGTTGCAGTCTTTGGGTCATAGTAACGCTTGCCAAAGTAAACGAGTCCAGTTTCCTTATCCCATCTCTTAGAAGAAAAACGCCAAGGGTTTTTACCAGCCCCTGCTTGAATTTTCTCGAAGCTATGGTTAAAAAGCTCTTCTTCACCAAAAGCACTGTAACGATACAGCTCTTTTACTTGTCCTGAATGTGCTGCCACAAGCGTAGAAACATTGCCTCGATGATCATGCAACGGTACAAAAACTTCTCCCTGAATCTCAAACGCAATACTTGTACCAATCTCTGCTCCAAAACCACCTGCTCCCTCAGCAAGCAGTCGCAGCTCACAAATTTTTCCGTCACGATCCAACATGCCAATTTCGCTCTCACCAGCAAAGAGATAGTACTCTTCATTTTCTGCAGCACCTTTGGTAAAAACTTTTTTGTTCATACGCCTGCCAAAGGCGTCATAGCTGAACGTTGTGCATTGATCTTTTGTCTCGGCACATATCAATCTGTCAAGGCCATCATAGCTATAGGTAGTATCAACATCTGCATTTTTAACAGCTACTCTTCGTCCATTATCATCATAGCTATATTTGGTTTTGGCGCAGGCAAGTAGCTGGTGCAGGGCATTTACCCGACAAGTCTCTTGATCTTTTGACAGTCTGCAAAAAAGTGAATTATAGCTATAGGTGTGACTCTGAAAACTATTTTCAGCGGTAAGCTGCGAGAGGTAATCATAAGAGAAGCTGTGTGTGCTTCCACCTGGAGTGCGTGCATCTTTGACAATACTTGAAATCAAGTTGCCAAGTGCGTCATAGCCGCCGGGAAGCACCTCCTCTTGATAGTGGGCGCTTTTTATTTGCGTAAGTCGTGCACACACATCGTAGCTATAGTCTATGGTGCCAGCTTGCAAAGGCATTTTAGCAGCTAAAATATGACCCGAAAGATCACGCTCTAACACTTCGTAACAATACTCTTTTTTGCCAGTTGTTGAAATTCTCTCAACAGCTTTTAAAAAAGCAGGGGAGTAGCTATAGCAAATTTGAGATTCATCCGGCAGATGGATGGCTGAAAGTCTACCTAGTAGATCATAGCTATAGTGCAGTGTAGAGCCATTTTCAAGGCTTTCAGCAACAAGTGATCCTAACTGGTTATAGCTTTGCTTTGTCCTGGCACTAGTAATGGTATTGACCACCTCTACAATGCGATCAAGTCCGTCGTAGAAATAACTGTAGTCGAATGTAGCTTTTTTATCATAGTAGCGCTTCAGCCGACCCTTTTCATCGTAGCGATGATAGATTTTACTTTTGTCGGCATAGATCACAGCCTCTTTTTGACCAAGGCTGTTGTATGTATACAGAGTCTCTTTTTCTTCTTTTGTGCCATAAGCTTCTACCAGTCGCTCTAGGCGGTGCAGAGGCCCATAGTAAAGCTTTGTGATGATCGTTTT
>JAHFTM010000210.1 GCA_023269335.1 Chlamydiia bacterium | reverse complement strand
GACGCGTATTACTCAGTGGCGAGAGAAACTGATGAATGAGATAGCCATGGGCTGCATGAATTTCAACTATACTAAAACCAGCAATAACTGCTCGTTTTGCGGCAGCTTTAAATGCACAGATAACTTCGTCTATGCCTTTTTTATCAAGTGGCGTGGGCATGAGACTCGTCTCAGAAAAAGGGATAGCGCTCGGGGCACATACTTCCCAGCCAGCTTGCTGTTCAGAAAGGCTCGCGCCACCATTCCAAGGTGCAGCACAGCTCGCTTTTCTTCCAGCATGAGCCAGCTGAATGCCACTTGCGGCCCCCATGCGTTGAATAAACGCACTGATGCGTTTGAGCGGCTCAATATGCTCATCACTCCATATGCCAATGTCACCCGGAGAAATGCGCCCTTGCCCTGTCACAGCTGTCGCTTCACAAAATACAAGTCCAGCGCCGCCAACTGCACGGCTGCCTAAGTGCACTAAATGCCAGTCATCGGCAAAGCCATCTTTGGCTGAATACTGACACATTGGCGAAACACCGATTCGATTACGCAGCTTGACCCCTTTGATCGTCAGAGGACTCAACAAGTCAAAATCAGGAAAGCTACGGTCGTGGTCTACTTCTGATAAACAGCCCCTACATGTATGAGTCAAAAAACTTTCTTTGTCATCTTTACTTTTTACTGTAGTCATAAGTTAGCTCCTGATTTTTGATATAATTCCGCCTTTTGATTGGTATACTTTATTGAGCTAAATAGTGACAGATATTATAGCCTATTTATATCAAAAAGATAAAAATTCATTGAAAATCTATATCCTCTTTTTGAGCCACATTAATTTTAATAAAAAATTAGATATATTTTTATTAATTCACAACATTTATTTTTTTACATATACTAGCGTATTCAAATAAAACCATAAGAGGTAATTATGACAGGACCTGTAAAATCTAACGAATCTTCATCTGGGGCGCAATTAGCAGGCATTACTACAGACCTAGCAAGTATGAGTATCAACGACCCTGATTTTAGACCGCTTAAGGCCATTATGACAGATCAAGATCCACGACTTACACCCGAGGAGCGCAATCTGCGGTTCACCTGCGCAATTGGCGATATCTTTAGTCAACAGGCTTGGGCTGAAGCGAATCAATCGACTATCAATGTATCACAACCAAGTGACTTGCTGCCTGTCTCTTTTTCCGTACTGCCAATGCGTCCTAATACACTCGTTAACAAGAAAGATCAACTCCCGATTTTCAATGATTTTTCTTTAGTGAAAAAAAAACATCTCTCTTTAATTGCGTTAAAATTCATGCCTGTGCCTGAGCTTGCACAGCTTGTTGCTGAGTATGCAATCGGAGATGAGTGGCAAAGTGCTGAAAAATTGAAGGATGAGGCGGGTAGTTTATTAACAGAGGTGACTTACGAGGCTTTAGCTAGACAGTTGTTTAAAAATCAGGTCGCTGCTGAGTGTGGTGCTGGCTCGCACCAATTCGTTCTGCCACCGCTTAAAATTCTTGAAAAAAACATCGTTGTCTTGGTCCCTGCGGGTCGAACGATCCAGTTGGCTCTATCTTCTACTGATAGACAGGCATCTTTCCTGTTTTTGGCTCGAAGCAATAAAGAGAGCCCTGTTTGTGTGAGGAGTCGCCAAATTAGAGCATGCAAGTGGAATTACGGTTACGCTATTGTTGATCCGAAAAAACCATTTTCCCCACTATCTTATGATCGTGGTAGAAATGCTAGACCTTTTAAATGGATAATTAAGCGACCGTCACAGCAAGATCAACGGCCAGCTCTTCTCACTATTGCTCTCTTTGAGTTATGTCAAGACCAGCTAGATTTAAAAAGTGGGCAAGCTGTGGATGGCTCCACCTTTTCTTCGACACTATTTAATACCGGAACCCTGATTCATCTGCGCTTTGAAGAAGTTCATACGCCTCGTACTGGTACTGATAGTGAAATTCGCAGCTACTTGGAGGAGCTCAAAGCTCGCGTACAGAATGGAGTATGGCTTCCAAATAAAGTGATAACACCAGTAATACCACCAAATCCTATGATTACAAAAAGGCCTGCCATTCGAAGCCTTACCCGAAGTTAGAGGCTTTGTACAGTGCCCTTAAGATGTTGACTTGAAGATGAGTTTGAGAAGGCATTGACATAAGTCTTACGTGATATGTATAGAAGATCGCTATTTTCTATGCATATTCTCGTGATGTGTTCAGCAAAGTTATTCTTTATTTTGTACCCGCATTATTTTATTTCTCTTCACCCGGGCTCCATCAGGTGTATCTTCTACGACGTACCCTCTTTGCGAAAGCTCGGCACGGAGTTCATCAGAGCGTTTCCAGTTTTTTTCAAGCCGTGCCGTAGCGCGCTGTTGAACAAGTGCCTGGATCTCATCTGGAATCTCAGCTTTTTCAAAATCCATAACACCCAACACTGCATCCATTTTTTGCAACACTTCAAGTGTTGCCTGCACATCTTCCTTTGTAAGAGCTGCCTTATCATACAGACTATTGATATGGCGTATCATTTCGAAAAGCTGAGCCAGCGCTTCTGCCACATTGAGATCATCACTTAAAACTTTGGCAAACTCAAAAAGGATGCCTTCTAAATACCCTTTCAAAGTAAGCCCACCCACTTTTTCACCAGTGAAACTTTCAAGACGTACAATACATTCATCAATACGGGCAAGTGATGTTTTGGCGCCATCGAGTGCCTGAAAAGAAAAATTCAGCTGCATGCGGTAATGGCTTTGAAGTAATAAAAATCGTATCACCCTTCCTGAGTATCCCTTTGCTAATAGATCACGTAACGTGTAAAAATTACCTAAGCTCTTTGACATCTTTTTGTGATCCACAAGAAGATGCTCAGCATGCACCCACAACTTTGCCAACGGCTTTTTATTACACGCCTCAGACTGCGCAATTTCATTCTCATGGTGCGGAAAAATAAGGTCGACCGCACCTGCATGAATGTCGAGTGTCTCGCCAAGAAGAGCCTTTGCCATACAGGAACACTCAATATGCCAGCCAGGACGCCCTGGCCCAAAAGGACTTTCCCAAAAGATTTTTCCATCACGCTCGGGATCATATTTCTTCCACAACACAAAATCTGAAGCGCTCTCTTTTAAATACTCATCGTGCTCTACCCTATTTGATGCACCATGCTGCAGCGATTCAAGCTTCAAATGCGAAAGCTTGCCGTAAGAGTTGAATTTGGCAATTGCAAAATAAATGCTTCCGTCACTTCCCTTGTAGGCAACACCATCTTTTAAAAGCTCTTCAATCATCACAATCATCTCTTGGATGTAAGATGTGGCTTCAGGATAGTGATCTGCCGCGACAATATTCATTGCTTTCAGATCTTCGAAAAAAGCCTCTTTAAATGGACGAGTAAATTCATCAAGCGTGACATTATTTTTAATAGCTCCTCGAATTGTTTTATCATCTACATCGGTTAGGTTCATTACCTGAATGACAGCCATGCCAAAAAATCGAATTGCACGACACAAGAGATCCTCAAAGACAAAAGTACGGAAGTTACCAATATGAGCTACATCATACACTGTAGGCCCGCAGGTATACAGCCGCACCTTTATACCATCCAAGGGGCGCACAACTTCTTTCTTTTTCGTTTCCGTATTAACAAGTTGAAAAGCAAACGCTTTAGGATCAAAAGAAATCTGCATTACTAATTTTACTCCATCATTTTTTCTAATGTTCTGTAGGCAACTTTACCAGTCGCAGTCATCGGAATCTCTTCTAAAAACTGTACGTGATCAATTTTTACAAGGTTACTGAACCCCTTCTGGCGTAAGATCTGGTTCACTTCCAGAACAGCTAAGGGTACTCTGGTAAAAAGTGTCAGCTTTGGCCGCTCACCCATTTCTTTACCTGCCA
>JAHFTM010000209.1 GCA_023269335.1 Chlamydiia bacterium | reverse complement strand
ATCAGCCAAGCGCCCTCCTATCATCCAGGCTATAATATTCAAGCCTGGGTCGACGGCTGGCCCCTTGCTACGGCTCCGATAAAAGATGACGCCACAAAGGATGAGATCGCCAAACAAAATAAAGAGATCAACCGCAAGATTGTGAAAAATACTAACGATGGATTAATTCTTGAGCTTGCCGATGGCTCTGTCTGGAGAATCGCTTCATTTGAGACCTATAAGACGCGACGCTGGCAAAGAGGCGATGACATGGAATGGTCAAAAACATCCTACGATGCTCAAAATCCCTATCGTCTTTACGATATCACTATGCAGCAAGTAGCTTACGCCTCACAAGTCAAACCACCCAATGACATGGGAACAAAGAAACCGGAAGATCAAGCAAAATATGATGGTTCTATACGCGTGATTGGGGTGCGCCGAAATGGCGAAATCGTCGATCTTGAAAATGGCACTTCTTGGAAGATCCAATTAAACGATCAGATCCGCACCGACGTCTGGAAGCCAGGCGACCGAATCAAGATCCAGAGCACCGATTATGTGATCTATCGCTATTTGCTTAAAAATATTGATAGCGGAGAGAGCGTGCGTGCACAAGAAGTCGGCAAATTGCCGCCCCCATAACCCACTATAAAACTCTGATTGCAAATAACTCTAAAATTTGATAAAAATTCTCCCGAATTTGTAATCTATCTACTTTCAGATCAATTTCTAAATTAATTAATATTAAAATAATAAAAATACAGCAAACACTTAAGGATACTAATTATAATGACACTATTTGTAAGCTCTATGACTGCCGCATTATTTAGTTTTATAGGAGCAAAAGCTCTGAATTCTGGCATACTGACCTATCAAAAGTGTACAAGAGACGATAATACGCCTATTTTTACTCGAAATCAACTATCTCGTAGCGAGACTACCACTCCACCTACACCAACCTTCACAGACTGCATACACTTTTTTTGCGATACCTCGACTGATTTAGATGTAACTTTACAACAGGAGCCTCTGAGCTGTTCTCAGAAAGTAGAGGCTCTTTTCTCTCGCTATATGAAACAAATAGGCTACACCCTTACAACCGTTGGAGGAGCAGCTCTTGGAGCCGTGCTTTCACTTTCAAAGAACGCAGATGATGATAGTCTCAACACCGCTCCAAGTTTTACGGGAGTTTATCTAAGCTGTATAGCGATGCTCTTGGGAACTGCGGCTGTGATTCAAGCAAATATTTGTTATCGCTGCAATAAAGAAGAGCTACCTCAAAGAAAAATTTCTCACACATATGGTTCGTTTATACCTTCCACGCCAATCACACTTTCACCTGAAAGCGTGCGTACTCTCACAATTCACACATGACATGTATAAATAATTGCTCTAGACAACAAAAACGGCATTGAGATCTTCCGAGAATTTCTTCTTCCGGCATGGCTGTCTTATACGATTAAGGCAGCTCAACTGTCAAAAAAAGTATGTCCTCTCATTACAATGAGGCATAGAGTGCTTTCATTTGAGCGGGCAGTGACTGCTGCGACATCGCAGGGCGACGCAAGTGTTCTGGAATGGTGCTTGGCTCAAAGAAATAGGGAAAGAGCCGCTTATAATCTGAAAGTGGAAAGGTGATATCGAGTACATCGAGCTGAGGAAATTCGGTTTTCAATAGGGGTGGCTCGAGGCCATGCTGAATAAAAACGATCGCTAATAGCCACTCTGCAACGGTACCACTTCCTCTCAAAAGCGGCGTGCTGTTCCCGATTAACCAAACAAGCTCACAGACTTTTGAGTATAGCTTGGTCAGCTCGTTTTGATATTTTTTTATCGCTTGTGGTGTATTCTGCAACGGCTTTGTTAAGTCAAGTTCCATCGCCTCTTCAAATACATCTTCAATCGAAGACCAGGTCTTATTTATAGGCTGTAAACCATGATTCCATTTTATGCAAGATACTTGAGCTAAACCCGAGTCTTTATCTGCATATGACAGCCAATAGGTACCATCCTGCTTTCGAAATACATCCGCAGCCTTAGACAACCGCGACACAGTAGTTATAAGAGGTCTTGCCCATGCATATCTTCCAAAAACCGGGGTAGTTACACCACGACTATCGCGATCAAGGGGATCTAAACCCCGTACTATTGCGAATTCCATATATGTGGTCGATTTTTCTACACGTGCGTTTTGTGTTTGAGTACGTATTTGCGAAATTTTTTCTAAAAGTGCCGCTACGCGCCTTGTTTTATATTTAGATGGTGATAGACGAGTAAATGGCTCAGAAGAAGGCTTTTTCAGCGTCTTTAATTGTAAGCTTTCCAATAACCCTTCAACTTGTTTACGACAAAATGCTGCATATTCCATATCGTTTGCAACCGTGCTTGAAATACTCTTATCTGGCCCTACAGACTTGTCAGCATAATTACGATGAGATGCCACGAGATCATCACGTCGAGTGTATCGTGAAATAAAAGGTGCAATATGTAGAAAATGGGACTTAGCACTTTCATAGGTTTCGGCAAGAATTTGTCGCTGTAAAGGATACTGGCGCAAGAAAGCCTGAACAATACGTTCTGTCACCTCTATTGGAGTAAAACGTAGAATTTTTATCACCTGATCATAAACCTCTGTCTGGATAGCTTTTGCGTTTACTGGCGCGTGGTTTAGAAGTGGAGTAACTGTCGAAAATAGCTGTTCAGCAGCTTTTTGAGTATTTCCATCACAGGCAACTAAAACAATTTCAGCATAGCCATCTCTTGCTGCTTGTGCTGCCACTAACGCTTTTTCTGCATCTTTGACCGCAAGATGTTCAAACAGATACTGCAGGCAACGGGGAGCAGAATATTCACAAGCTAACTGAATCATTTCAGATTCACTACAAACTGGATTAGCACGCCAAAGTTCAAAAAACTTTCCAAAACAGGCTGCGTGGTCGTTGTGTAGGGCTATTTTGAGAAGTGTATCTTTCTCGCGTGCGATCTTTACCGCTCTCACAACCTCATCAGAAGTATCACCGCTAACGACTACCTTAAGAGCGTCCATTGTATTATAATTGCTCTGCAGACATTGAGCTAGCGCATGACATACAGCCGGCATATCATCCTCTATGAACTGTCTGAGCTGATATGCAAGCTGTTCCGCCTTGAAGGAGGGATTTTGTACTAGCTCGTCTACACAAGAAGCAAAGCTTTCTTCAGCATCCTTAGCTATTCCCCGAGCTGCAGCCGACCCAAATTGGTAGGTATGGCCATAATCCAAAGCAACTTCGTTTATTTTGTACTTTGGATTTTGGAGCAACGCCAGCGTGTACTTTGGATTTTCAAATAATAAATCAATAAAAAGAGCTGATAGTTCCCAACTATCACTCATCATATCGGAAAAAGTAAGACCACAATCATGAAGAAGCTCTAAGAGTTTAAAGTAATCTATGGCTGGCTTTTCGCTTTTTTTGATTGTATCGAGAATCAATTGCTTCACCCCCTCTCCTCCTTCTCGAAGTTTTACGGCCAATTGGGCAACTACTGCTTCATTATTTCGGATGCGATCAAAATTTGAGGGTTTTACAAGCTCAAATAACCTCTCGGGTTCAGTTTGAAGATTTGTAATAATTGTAGTCGGGTCACAAGCTGTTTCCTGTACAACTTGAGGATTTGTACGCACTATAGTCGGATTACAAGCGGCTTCTTTTACAAGCTGATGTAAGACTGACTCAACTACACGATCAATCTCTAGAGCCTCTTTTCTTCTGGCCTTGTCCTGTTTTGGAATTTGTTTAATAAACAGAAAGAGTTTTGTATGCAGATCACCAAGAAGCTTATTACAGGTGGCAAGTTGTTCCCTGTATCTTTCAAACTCAATGGTATCGGATGTCCTATGAATGGCATTGATGATTTCTTTCGCACCTTTTCTGACTATTGTTATAAAGTCTCCATCC
>JAHFTM010000208.1 GCA_023269335.1 Chlamydiia bacterium | reverse complement strand
GCTTATTTTTCTCGCACCAAGGCGGTAGTTCAATTTTCAAAAACGCTTGGTATGTTGATGGAAAGTGGTGTTAACCTTTCTGAAGCGCTTGATATTGTTTGCAATATTGTCGAAAATAAGGTTTTGGCAGTCAAATTAAATAAGGCGCGCGATAACATCATCAAAGAGGGTAAAATTGCCAAGTACTTAAGCGAGACAGGGATTTTTCCTAAGATTGCTTTGTACATGGTTAGTACCGGTGAGCAATCTGGTAAGCTTGGGCAAATGCTGTTGACAGTTGGTGATGATTATGAAGTTGAGCTTGCTGAATTGAGCGATGGTTTGACTGAAAAAATTAACCCCATAATGACTATGATCATGGGGTTATTAATAGGATTTATTGTACTTTCAATATTCATGCCAATGATGGCTATGCAAGACATGGTGAAGTAAAACCTCTTTTTAGGAGTCTGTTTATGACAATGAGGCGTTCTGCTGGATTCAGTTTAATGGAAATGATGGTGGTACTATTCATCATCGGTATAATTCTCGCCATGACTGGTCCGAAAATTATGAAAATGATGTCGAAGGGTAAAGAAACCTCTTCACAGCAGCTATTGACCGCGGTGAAAAGTGCTGTTCTTGAGTATCAAATGGAAGTAGGTGGTTACCCAAAAACTTTGCAGCACTTAGTTCAAAACGTTGATAACAATCCAAAATGGAAAGGCCCGTATCTGGAAGGAAAAACAGAGGTTCCTGCAGATGCATGGGGTGCAGCTTTGATGTTTAACGTGCCGCCAAAAGTGTTCACAAAAGAATATCGTTATTTTGAGATTCTTTCGTACGGTGAAAAAGGTGAAGCTGCTGAGCCTACAGAATATCTCAGACAAGGTTCATAAGTCGGTGCGCATGTCATCAACCAAAGGATTCTCTCTCATAGAGATGATGGTGGTGCTTGCGCTCATTGGACTTTTAATTTCTATGGTAGCGCCGCGTTTTTCGCGGCGCTCTCCTTCTTCTGACTGGAAAGTCATCATCAGTGAGCTTAATAATTTTACGCAGTTTGCTCGCCAGGAAAGCGTTGCCGAGCAGGTTGTCTTTCGGCTTAATTTCTTACGGGGTAAAAATAAAGCGCCAGATTGCGTTGTTATCGAGCATTGGGTTGGTGTCGATAAAAAAGGTAACCAAGAATTTGCACAGGTCTCTTCGCCTTACATGAAGACGCGGTATGAGTTTGCTGAGAATGTGCGTGTTAAAGCAGTATATTTAGGTAAACAGGAGCTCTACATAGAAAATGGGCAGGCGTTTTGCTTCGTAGTGCCAGAAGGGTTGGTGCAAGATGTTTACATCCAGCTTGTGCGAACAGAAGAAGGAAAAGAAGATTTTGTAACTCTCAAGATGAGGTCATTTGAAGGGGCTTTTGAGCTTATTGAAAGGCTTGTTCGACCAGGTCAGGAGGGTGCATGAAGCATCAGCATGGTTTTACCATGATCGAAATTCTCATTGCGATGGCGATTTTTACGAGTACAGTTTATGTACTCTCAGATCTTCATATTCGCTCTATGTTTAAGCTTATGAGGGATCGTGAGCAGCTATTAAAATTTTTTGTGGTAAAAAATTCTGTGGTTGAGCAGTTGCCTCTGATTAAAAAAAAGTTTAAGGCTGAAATGCGAGTTTCTAAAGATGGTGGTATGACCCTTCTTACCGACCTCGTTGAGCAAGATAAGAAATCGCAACTCAAAGATATTTTGGGGAAAAAATTAGTGCTCATCAAATCGGTTGGTTCTTGGAAAGATGGGCCATTTACTCGTTCGTTAGAGTTTTTTAGCATTGCGCAGCGTGAAGAGGAGCCAGCTAATGCTAAAAAGAAATAACAGTGGTTTCACGCTCATCGAAACAATGCTTGCACTTACGCTCTCGAGTTTTATTATGTTTGCGCTGACAGGGGCCTATCGAACACTTGTTACTTACATTGGCAGAGCCCAAGACATGTCGCGTATGAATCAGCGTGTGGCGCTTGTGACACAAATTATTGAACGAGACTTGAGCTGTGCTCTTATGCCGCAGCTTCATCCAGAAATTGAATCTGATAAAGAAAAAGCTGCGAAAGGCGATAAGCCTGATCCAGAAAAAAAAGATGCAGCACTTTCTGATGAAGAGAAAAAAAAGAAAAAGGAAGAAAAGCGTCGTGATGATCGTAAAAAATATTTTTTCACTGAAATTGATGACGCAGAGCTGCATAAAGTAAAAGGACAGCGTGTTGAGCTGCTTAAGACTTGTAATTTTATTACCACCAGTGCTTTAGAGGTATACGGTGAGAGCTTGGCGCGTTGGGTTCGTGTGCGGTATGAATTAGTGCCTAACAAAAAAGTAAAAATTCCTGAATTTACACTAGTGCGCAAGCAAACAACCGATATTCACAATGTTAAAATGAAAATTAGTGATGTTGATCCAACTGCCGCTTCAAAAGCGCATCCGATTACAGTGCACGAAATTGCTCGTGGTGTTAAGGGTTTGTATATCGAATTTTCTATGAAAAAAGAGCCTGAAAAAAAAGATGAAAAAGACAAGGATAAGAAAGTTGAACTGGAAGAGATTAAGGCTTTTTCATGGGGTGAATCGAAAAAAACGGTGGGGGAATTGCCTCAGCGTGCTCATGTTTATATTGAGCTGTGGAATGAGGCTAGAGATCGAGCTGATTTGATTGAGTTGGAAATACTGCTGCCAATTGAAGGTGATATAGAAAAGCTGTTGGAAGGTGGTAAAAAAGAAGGTGATGGAAAGCCTGCATCTACTGGAAAAACTGGTACTGCTAATCCATCTGCACCTGGCGCAGCTCCTGGAAGACATACAGGGAAATCACTTCCTACGGGTACATCAGGGCATGCTGATGTTGATGAGCAAGCAAGAAAAGTCGAAGAGGCCGTAAACCCAGGACAAGGCTCATGAAGATTATTATAAAACGGCCTAAAGCCTTCATTATAATATTTGCCCTCATGATTGTTTCGCTCATGGTATTTTTGACGCAGCAGTTGGTGAGTGGTGTTCTTGTAACTAGCAACTTTGTTTCAATTATTATGCAACGAGAGCAGGCTAAGGCATTGGCTCTAAATGGTGTACAAATTGTTGCAAAACAACTGCTTGAGCTTGATGAAGAAAAGAAGGAAAAAAAAGAGTCTGGGGGCGCAGAAAAGAAAGAAGAAGAGAAATCAAAGCTGCCTGTCCATGATAAAAATTTCCTCGAAAAGGTACTGCCCTTTCTTAATAGATGGCGAATTTTTTCGTTTGAAGAAAAGGTAGATGGTTTTGCTGGAGAGTTGCGGGTGTGTTTAACCTGCGAGGATGGGAAAATCAATATTAATGAGGCGTTTGATTTTAAAAAGCAGGAATTCAAAAAAGAATATGCGGCACTGCTTAAAAGCTTAGAAATCAAAGGAAAGCTTGCACCAGGTGAATTGGCAACCAAACTTCAAGAGTTTTTGACTAAGCGAGCGCGTAAACTTGAAGATGTATCTGAATTGATGCAGGTTCCTGTGTGTAGAAATCTTGATATTTTTTATAAACCGCCAGAAAAACCAACGAAAAAAGACGAACAGCCTAGTCCAAGTATTAATCTAGCGTTGAGCGATATTTTTACGGTCTGGACTGACTCACATGAGATTAATCCGATGATTTTTTCCAATGCGCTTTGTGCTATGTTTACTTTTCGTCAGCCGCTTGCAACTGATGCTACGGTAATGAAAGATAAGTTTCAACAATTTGCCCAACAATTTAAACCAGAATTGGTCAAAGATTGGGATGCAAGTTGGGAGATGTTGCAGATTCTGTACGAGCAAAAACCGGTCTTCTTTAAGGAAATGCAGGGCATTTTTTCTAAAGAGTTTGGGCCGAGTACCTATTCTGTGATATCTTATGCAACGGTTGGCAAAGTGACGCAGCGTGTTATGGCTGTTGT
>JAHFTM010000207.1 GCA_023269335.1 Chlamydiia bacterium | reverse complement strand
AAGAGTGATGACTCTACATTCCTCTTAAAAAGTGAAAGCCTTGATGAAGACTTGATCTGCATGTTCCCTTTTTTCCCATTCTTAGTAAAACTACAGGGAAGAAGTACATGCACGTCCTTTCCTTCACAGTTTTGAATAGAAAAAAAGTCAGTGTAAAGGCGCTGTAAATATTGTAACGAGGCTTTGCCAGTTACAAACAAAAAAGTTCTAAGAATTTGACGACGAAGCTGGTAGTACTCTTCAGGAATAGATGCTACATCCAAGCTTTTACTCGATGCGTAATGGCTAGCTACAAGTAAAAGAAACTCACGTCCTGTTTTGTCCTGATTTTTCTCTTTGAGTCTTTTGAAAATATAATCAACTTCAGGATTGTTGATATGCTCATAACTAAAGCGTATTATAGACCTATTTTTGCTATTAGGATGAAAGCTCACAGAATCTAAAAAAGCGCACTGCTGTGTCGAGTTACAATTATCCCGCCCAAAAGCAAGCAACTCATTGATTTTTTTATCAAGCATAGGATCATCATCTGAAAACTCATGTGATGATGCGATGAGTGTAGTGATCTGATCATACCCACCAATGAATAGATCTGCCTTGTTGCAACACTTTCTCTGTATAAGCTTTGTAGTAGCTGCTGCAGACATCAAAGTAGCTACAAGCCTTTTTTCGGCCGATATGACTGGTTGCTTTTGAACGAGTAAAAGATGAGAAAACGTATCTAAATGCATGAGAACAGCTGGGATATCCTCTAGAGGAATTTGATTCCAAAAGCACTCTTTTTTGCTTTCTTCACTGCTCAGTGGAGTAGGAAGTGTAGCAAAAAAATCGCTGATGACAATTTCTATCTCACCTGGTCTCTTGTTATATTTCGTACTATATTCTTTCAGCTTTAAAAGATAGCCTTTTAAATTCTTAGGTTCTCGAATATCAAAACGAATAAGACGTTTGTAGTTTTCAGGATAAAGAAAAGCAGTAACGTTCATTACTTTTCCATCTTTTTTACTACGTAACTCTTCGCCTCTTGTTAATTCCTCAAAATCCTCAGAAATCACTCCAAATGAACTCGGTAACACGGAATCAAAAATTTCTAAACTTTTTGCATTGAGTAAAAAATTTGTTCTCAACCTATTTTTTGACTGTTCTGTTGTACTTTGAAGATCACCCTCTGTATCTTGTAGTTTCTTATACACTTGAGCTACATAGTGAGAAAGGGCTTGAAACTCTTGATCGCTGATGAGTCTTTTTTCATGCATTTTTACAAGTGATGCCGAAAACTTTGCTGTCGCTTTCCTGGTAAGTATACCGTGCGATTTTTGTAGCTTTGGCTCATCAGGGCCATGCACAACATATTGAAAAAGTTCAAATAATTTTAAAAAGGCGTGTTCACGTTTATACTCTCTAAAACCAAGTTTTGAGCGCAGGTAGGCACAAATGACTTTGAACGCACAAGTGCCGGCACGTTGACCTGTGACAAGTTCATTCCAATGCACTTCAGAGACCTGTTCATATCTGCCACCAAGAGTACAAATTGGAAAATAACAATCTTTAGCATCAAACTGTATGCCAGAATTCCAGCATGGCAATATCTTAGGCTCGAGCAAGCGTCTGAAGAAAGCAAGATCCAAATGCTCAAGAGGAATGGAGGTAAACGAGAGTGCAGAAAGAATTTTTATTTTTTCATCTGTTGCTATAATAGGATGAAATCTATAGCCAGTGCCTTTGTTATGAATCGTTATAGAAACTTCATTGTGAGGAGTAAGCGTTAGCACATAAAAAAGAGCATGACCAAGACCACTCAAAGGATTTACCCAGCCGCCAGGAAAAACAAGCCTGCCCTTTTCTTGAAGTGTTGTCCGAAGCTCTACACAAAACTCGTCCAGTGCCTGTACAAGATCTTGAGGGATATCTTTGAGCTCTGGCTTACTCAGCGTCTCTTTCTCTTTCATCCATTTTTTAGATTGAACTGTATAGCTCATTGCAAGCAGTTCTATTTTTTTAGCTATTTTCTGACACTCTTGCAACTCTTGTACAATTTCTGTGTGCTTTGTGTATGTGCTAAAATAGTGAATAAAAATTTGCAGTGCATCTGTTACATTGTAGCCTTCTAAAATAGAACCTGTACGACCAATTAACGAATCAGCAAGAAGCTGGGCAAAAACAGCAATTTCCGAAAGTTTATCACTTATACTTAGGTCACTTTCCTTTTGAGTGAGCGGCAAAAATGAATTTGTTGGGGGCAAATTTTGTAAAAAAACATCAAGTGATGCACCAAACATGGCTCTGTTTATCTGGATTGACATAGTTATGACTTTTTATAATTAAAATGAGAGAGTATAAAAAAACGTATAAATAAAAACAATTTAAATTGACGCTTAAAATCGACAGAATCGATTTATAGACACTTTTTAAATCTAGCCTGTTTTTAATTTACGTCTTGCTCTTGCAAAGACTTCAGTTGAATCTTCAGCACACTAGGAACAAATTGAAATTGAGCACCCGTAAGGCTATCAATACCGAGTCCAATAAAACCACCTGGCATGAGTATGTTGCCAAGTACAGCTGAACTACCTGTGCGCTTCAATCGCAAGCTTTGCATTTTATAGCCTTTTTTACAGATGAAAAGGGCTTGCTCATTTTTTCTAGCAAGTTTGATTGTTGCAGGTGTGGTCCAGTAACTTTTCCCATTAGAAACAGTAGCACCAGCTGGATCTGTGATCACTGTCACTTTTTGATGTGTGCCATTCATGATGGTGGCACAACTAGTTAGCAATAAACAACAAATTAGCAGTAAAATATTAAACATCATATTATAACTCCAATTTAATAATTGGATATATTATATAATATTTAATATTAATTTAGTTACTTTTATTATCGAAAAACCATTTATTTTTTGAAATTGGTTGCAAGGTTACATCAATCTTTGCAGGAACAAGTTTGAATTCTGCTCCATCTGATAAATCAATGCACACACCAATAAATCCACCCGGGAAAAGCATGTTCCCTATAACAGCGGGACCTACAGTGTGCTTGAGCTGGACAGATGTCATGTTATAGCCAGGTTTCCAAATGAACAGGCGATGATCTTCTTTTCTTGTTAAAACGATTTCTGCCGGTGCAATCCAGCAGTGGAGACCATCTGTAATAATGGCACCGGGAGGATTGCTGGTCACCTCCACTTTTTGACGCGTGCCATGCAGAATGGTAGCGCAGCTCGTCAAACAAAAAGAGCTGATAAAGAGAACCAAAAAAGCAAAATAATTTCTAAAAAACTGCATAACTCCATGTCAAGTAAAGCGCTATTATCTGTGCTATACCTAACTCGGTCTATTTATATATATAAAAATATTTATTCGATTTTAACCGCTAATTTAAAATGCTTAGTTTCTCTACTTACCAAGAATAAAAGGAGCGCTAAGCTAAAGAAATAAAGTGGCATCGGTAGCACTGTTGCATTATGGAAAAAGCTCATTGCTGCGGTCATAAGGGCAATCATTACATAGTAGATAGAGCCTAAAATCGAGCCTGCAGAACCTAAAGCATATCCATAGTCTCTCAAAGCTATGCTCAAGCTGTTTGGGATGATGAGGCAAACGCCAAAAAACAGTATAAAAAGTGGGACTGTAATGGCTATCACCCCTAAGCTTGCATTTTGAGGCTCAACCCAGCCCAAAAGAGTGGCTCCGGTAGCTATGCTTGCTCCAAATAATGAAAGACATGCCCCAATGAAGATCACATATTCAGCCGTATAGGATCGTACAAGGTAGCGGGAAGTTATTGAAGCTGCAAAAGTTGCAAATGCTACAACCAGACCTAAAAGACCATATTGACCAGGAGTAAGCAAAAGATATTCGATAAAGATAAAAGGAGCTGCAGCGTAACAGCTGAAGAGGATGCCATTACAGGCGCCAATCAGCAGCACAGAGGCGATGATGTGCTTATCTGGAATCATTTTTACTAATAGCTTATACAGACTTGCGAAATCTAC
>JAHFTM010000206.1 GCA_023269335.1 Chlamydiia bacterium | reverse complement strand
AAAGTTTGACTTGTAATAATCGAGGCTTTGTTCTGAACCGTGATGATGCATGGCACTCTCCTTTGAGATAGTATATACCAGAAGTCAAAAAACGATGCGATAGGATCTTTAACTTTATGATCTATGACCTTCATGCAGACCTTCTTTGCTACCTTGCTAGCCATCCTTTACGTTTAGCGTATGATGCTGAAGTGCGCTGTTCTATTCCGCAGCTTCTTACAGGTGGGGTAAAGCTGCAAACACTTGCAATTTTTACAACGACAAATCCACGCTCAGTAAAAAATGGGATGGCACAAGCCAAAGCTTATAAAAACCTTGCAACAAGATATGCGGGCTACTTTGAACCCTATTTTCAAACAGAATCACAAGATACAAAAGCACAAATACAAACGCTTCTGGCTATTGAAAATGCTTCTGCATTTTGTAGCGAAGAGGAACCAATAGAGCAGGGACTTACCAGATTAAAAACGATTGTAGATGAGATCGATAAGCCTCTATACATAAGTCTGACATGGAATACAGAAAATCGCTTCGGTGGTGGAAGTTCAACGAGTAGAGGGTTGAAAGAGGATGGAAAGCGGCTGCTTGAAAATATGCGAGATTCTTGTTATGCGGTTGATTTGAGCCACACATCTGATAAGCTAGCACAGGATATTTTGACCTTTATTGACGTAAAAAAGCTGCCTTATAAGGTAATAGCAAGCCATTCGAACTTAAGAGCAATAAAGAATGTGCCCAGAAATTTGCCGGATGAAATTGCTGATGAAATTGTGAAGCGTGGTGGGGTTATTGGCTTGAACTTCATTCGCAATTTTTTAGGAGACTCCATCCATTCGTTTTCACAACATGTAAAGCATGCATTGAAAAGGGGGTATGGTGAAAATCTAGCACTTGGAGCAGATTTTTTTTATGAAAGAAACATTCCGAAGATTTACTATAAGCCAAATGAACAGCATTACTTTGAGGGTTTTGATACGGCAGCAAGCTATCCAAAACTTATGGAGCTTTTGAGGCAAAGCTTTACAAGGCAACAGGCTGAAAAAATTGCGTTTGGCAACTTGCAGAGCTTTTTAAATAGGTTAAAATAGATTTTTGCGCTGCCAGCAGCTGCTTCCCTTCGTTGTTTCCGACAGCACAGTGACCCTCTGATGATGGGCAAAACTCAGAATCTCAGGTCTGACCCTCTGGGCTCTGACCCTCTGGGCTTTTACTCAGAATCTCAGGTCTGACCCTCTGGGCTTTTATATTTTAGTTAATTTAAAATAGATTTTTGAGCCGTCAGCGGAAACAATCATATTGAATTTTTTTCCGTAATAAGGATTATGGCCAATCTTAGTGGATGCTCTCACAATGCACTCAGTAACCATCGAATTGACGATGCTGTCTAATTCTAAATTGGCAAGGATCGTAGGGGTGAGCCAAGAGATGATCAACCCATTGTCAATCGATAAATAATTGGAAATATCAGTAAATATGTTACTTGCATTTTGTATGCATAAAAATGAAGCAGAACAGGTTCCTACGAGTTTGTTTTTTAAATTATAGACGGGTGCTCTTCCTGCTAAATAGCTAGAAGAGAGTGTTGAGCTGTCTACCAAGACATTTGATGTAGGTATTTCAATGAAACTTTTTATGAAGTCTGCTGTGTATATATAATAGCACAATTTTTTATGTTTTTTCTTCGATTTACTAATGCAATCGACTTTTCTTAAAGTGTTTTGATTGATCACTGCTTTCGGAACTACTTGAATGCTGGTACCAAGAATTTGAGAGTGTGTGCTGCTATATACAGACGATGATGTCCACATGAGCAAAAATAGAAAGATACTTCTATAGGTATTTCTTAAGGTCAGCATCTTTCTCTCCTTATATTGTTGAATGAGATTTTCTCATAAAATGCTTAAGTTAAGTATGTTGAGTACTTAACTTAGGGGTAATCACATGCACTTTCTTTTAGCGACCTTATGAACTTCAATAGACATTATGGCAAGCTTTAAAACCTTTCAGCGTCTGTAGCAGCAAAAAGTTTTTCAATCTGTACCTGGTTGAGTGTTTGAACAGTATAACTACCATAAGTAATATGATCTCTGGGACCATAGGCCACTACTGCCTGTAAGCCTCTTAAAGGAGGTACTGCCGTGATATCCTCTACTTTATCCAGGTCAATTGTCAGCTTTTCAAGATGTGGCATGGCTTCCAACATCTTTACAAGAAGAGGCTGATCAGTCGTACAAAATGTCCATCTTTGCTTGGCGAAAAAGTCATCTAATGGCTTTCTAAAACTTGTGCATTGAAGTTCACGAAGCTTTTGAAAACGACTGAATAAAGTAAGATCTAGGCCGGCTTCCAAGATTGTGCATTGATGCAAGGACAAAGCCACTAAATTTGGCATGCAATCAATAAGTGCTTGCAGCAACTCGTTATCAAACTTAGTACAATAATCAAGCCTTAAGTGAGTGATTTTGGCAAGATCCTCGCTGGTTACCAGCGAAGCGAAAGCTCGTATTTGATGAGCCTGAATGCAAGTTATAAAAATCGAAAGAGTATCAACCTTTTTCAGTATTTTTTGTAAAGAATCAGAATTGTCTTCGTTAAGATACAAATAACGATTCAGTTCTAAATGCTGTAAATGCAGATCGGCATTGCTCAGTACCTGGGCAAATGATGAAAATTCATCTGTTAGAATTTCAAGACTAAGTGTCTGAAGTTGCTTGAATTTTTTCTGATTAGCAAAAGTTTGTGCATCTGCTAGCGTAAAATAGCCAAAAGCTCTGAATTTTTTTAAAGAAGTACAGGCTTGCAGTATTTCTGGAGAAAGTACACAAGTCTCATCACCTATTCGCGGAAATTCGAGTCTTTCTAAATTATCAAAAAAGCCTGCTTGTTGTAGTACTTTCATACTTTGTGCAGTAATTTTAGACTTATAACAACACCCACAACCACTGGATTTAACAGTATTACGATCTGCTTTAAATGCTGTGAGCTTAGATAAGAGCCCTTCTTTTTTGAGATCAGCAACAGCTAGTAATGTAGCGTCATCAATACCTTCATATGAAAAACTTAACGACTCAATCTGAGTTCCATTATGTTTTTTTTTCCCATTTGGCAAAAGATTGTGAATAATTTTTTTAATTTTATCTGCGCTTATATGCATAAAACTCAAGTTCAAATGGCGTACATAAGAGCTGACCTCTCTTATGCGCTCTCTTGATTGTGGATCTAACCTATCTATGCTACCATGAACAGTATACAAGGCTTCTCTTACAGCATCATTTGCTCTCAAGCAAACAATAGAAGCATCAAATGAGTCAATTGTTTTTCCGCCTTGAACGAGAGCTGTTGGTTCAAAAACGTGCTGTAAATGATAATCAGCTATTGCCTCTGAATCATAATTACGAAGGGCTGGCTCTGAGTCTGCATAGCCACTTATAATTTGTAGAATTTGACTGGAAATTGCATTGAGTTTAGAAAGCGAGACTACCTCTGGTCCTGTTACTTTTGGTTGAGTGGTTTTGATTGGAGAAGCAGTACAAAGCTCTTTTGCTGTTTCAGTTTGTTCTCTTGGAAGTACTTGAGGAGTTATTGATTGGATTTTGTTGTCAGCTGCCAATCCTTTAGAGTCAGAGGCAGTTCGAAAGAATTTGTTCTCTCTTGCATACTTGAGTATGGCAGCGTTGCCTCGTAAAGGAAATTCTTGCACGACTGCTGGACAAAACTTTGAAACATCTAAATTCATAATTAACCTAAATTTTTAGAAAATTTTTTTGTAATGTGCTTATCGTACTATTCAGTTAATTTAAAAGTAAAGTTATTTAGTTGAGTAGGATTGATTTTTGTATAAATTAAACGATCTATTTGGTATTTATGTCTTAACTAGGCAATTTTCAGAATTATACGGTGAAGGAGCTCTCATGTCCTCAGTTTCAGATAATGGCGTTTCACAAGATCCTGAAACGTTTCGTCAACAGGCTGAAGCCACGCTCAACAAATACGCACAGTACAAAAAAGATA
>JAHFTM010000027.1 GCA_023269335.1 Chlamydiia bacterium | reverse complement strand
GAATGTGACGTAGAGGTTGATGCTGAGCCAGGTTTCGCTTGACGAGACTAAAGGCCTGCCCTTTGCTTTCCAGCACCCTTTTCATACTTTGATCGGTCAAGTCGCGCATCTCGTCAACTGTTTGGGCAAATGAGCCCAAAAGTGGCATGGGTGAAGAAAAGAGAGGGTGGCGCAAGACGCGGTTGAGGCTTTGGCGAGCCAAGACAATAGTTTTATTGACTTGCTGCTGTATGTGGCGCTTGTATTTTTCAAGAGTTACTAAGATCTCATCCATTTCGAAGCTGAGAATTTCTGCCGCAGCAGATGGGGTGGGTGCGCGCACATCAGCTACAAAATCAGAGATTGAAGTGTCAGTTTCATGGCCAACTGCAGAGATGATCGGAATGTGACTTTTAAATATGGCGCTGGCTACTTTTTCGTCATTGAAGGGCATAAGGTCTTCTACGCTGCCGCCACCCCTTCCGACGATGATCACATCGACAAGATCATAGTGGTTAAACTGCTCGATGGCTTTAGCGATTTCATCGGCAGCGCCCTCTCCCTGTACGCGTACGGGATTTAAGATAAGATGAAATTTTTTTAGTCTTCGCGTAAGCACATGAATGATATCACGGATGACAGCTCCCGTAGGGCTTGTAACCACACCGATTCTCTTGGGAAAGGTTGGCAGTGGCTTTTTCTTTGCCTGATCAAACCAACCAAGTGCATGCAGCTTTTGTTTGAGCTGTTCCAGTTTTACAAGTAGCTCTCCGAGGCCTAGAAGAGAGATTTCCTGCACGACCAGCTGATAGTTGCCTTTGGGTGCAAATACCGTGAGCTTTGCGCGGATGACCACTTGATCGCCCACTTTTAAAGGGACCTGCACAGTCATAACATCTTGGCGGAACATGACGCAGGCAATTTGAGAAAGCTCATCTTTGAGTGAGAAGTAGAGGTGGCCGGAAGTTTGCAGCTTGAGATTAGAAATTTCACCTTTGAGCATGATATGAGGGAAGCCCTGCTCAAGCTGCATTTTGATAGCTTGGGTGAGCTGTGAGACACTGAGTATAATAGGAGCTGTATTTGTTTGTTGCTGCATGGTGAGCATGCTACTAGTTTAGTTGCGAATTTTGCAACAGTCTCGAGAACTTTAAAATTCTACTACTCAGCTGAACTTCTTTCGGCTATAATGGATAGACTCGACTTAAAACCACTAAGGACTGTTTTATGACGCATGAATCAACACCTGATACTTCGATGCCAGTACGATCACGATCCCGTTTGATTGTAGGCAACTGGAAGATGTACAAGACCATCGATCAGGCGCTTTCATTTCTTGATAAAATCATTCCACTTGCCAAGGATGTTGACTGCAAGGTGTGGCTTTCAGTTCCCTTTACAGCGATAAAACCTTGTGCTGATAAAGCCAAAGATTCAAAAGTTGTCATCGGTGCGCAGAATATGAATGATGCTGCAGAGGGCGCTTTCACGGGTGAAGTGGCAGCTTCTATGCTTCATGATGCAGGAGCATCTTTTGTGATCGTCGGCCACTCTGAAAGAAGAAAGATTTTTTCAGAAACGAATGCTTTTATTAATCGAAAAGTCAAACGCGCTCTTGCCTCAAAGCTGACTCCGCTTTTGTGTATTGGTGAAACGTTTGAAGAACATGAAGGCCAGCACACCAAAGAAGTACTAAAAAAACAGCTCGTTGAGTGCCTGGATGGGATAAGCAAAGAGGAATTTGATGGTAAGGTAGTGGTCGCTTATGAGCCTGTATGGGCAATTGGCACAGGAAAAGCTGCTACACCGGAAATTGTTGAACAGGTACATCTTTTTTGCCGTAGCGTATTTACAGAAATTTTTGGAAAAGAGGCAGCTGAAAAAGTACTCCTTCTTTATGGTGGCTCAGTGACTCCAGACAACGCCAACGGCTTTCTTTTGCAAGAAAATGTTGACGGACTTTTGATAGGATCTTGCTCGCTTAGTTCAGAATCATTTGCAAAAATCTTGAAACTTCGTCACAATGTCATCTTTTGAGAAACAACTAGAGATTAAATTATGAGTTTCCTCTACACAGTAAGTATTTTTTTCTTTCTTCTCCTTTGCTTTTTACTTTGCGTGACCGTTCTTGTTCAAGAAGGTAAGGGTGGGGGGCTTGGTGCATCTTTTGGTGGTGGCGAAGCTACGGATTCGCTTTTTGGCACGGCAACACCAGATATCTTGAAAAAAGTGACGGCATGGTTGGCGATTGCTTTTGTAGCCGCTTGTATTTTACTTTCTTTTTGGACTTCAAGCCTTACACGCCATCATGTAGCACTGATGCCGCAAGAGCCCACTGAAATCACAAAATAGAACAAGAGCTGCAGCACTTGGTCATAACCAAGTGAGTTCAAAATTCAAATTTGTATGACCATTGTGGTTGCGTTTTTCTTTAAAGCCGGTTGGCTACCAATTTCGCAGCTTCGTGTTGTTACAAAACCTGATCTTTAGATCTTTTCTCCATTTGTAGATTATTTTAAAAAATAATAGTTACACCTTGACGAATTATCTCTATAGTTATAAAAAAAAGTTAACATCAATCTTTATCGGTCAAGGAGCCATGCCATGTCTTCAGGAATCCCAGAAAGCAGTAGTAGAGGTCCAAACAGTGAGTCGATGCGGTATTTGATTGGCGGGGAGAATGATGCTAGGCCAAAACGAGTAGGTAAAAAGAATAAAGCGCAGATGATGGAAGCTGCTGCTCCTGATAAAAATAAAGCTAAAACATTACCCACAAAGCCTGTTGTAGGCAATGTAAAAGCTCAGAAGAAAAAAGCTGCAAAAAGCGTGCGACTTGGCAACGTGCAGACGATGCTAACAGTAAGTTTAACAAAACGTCCTGAGCTGATTTTAAAAGATGGTGAATTTCCAACGATTATTCAAAACGGCGCACAAGAGATAATTAGTGCTATCCATAAGGCAACCAATGAAATACTGATGCGCAAGTATATCGAGCAGTTTACCCGTAGTGAAAAGCTGCTGTCTGTGCTGAATGAAAAATTGATTGCTTTACTCAATCAAACTCCTGAAAAAAACAAGAAGCAAAGAGAAGAAATTACAAAACTCAGCAGAGTCATCGAATCTGTTTTACGACAGTTTCACAATGAAAGTGCTTTTGTAGAAAAAGTCAAAGTGAGTCTGACAGAGCAGCAGCATGTAGTTAAAGAAGTGGCTGTGCAAAACGAAGCGCAAGTTGAACCTGAAAAGAGGCCAGTCGCGATGCCAGCAGATGTTGTAGGGCTGATGGGAGCTTATTTGGGAGAAAAAGAAGGTAATAGAGCACTTGATGAGTTATTGCATCTATTTTCTGGAGGAACTGGCAATGAAGTTGCTTTGCTAGAAATGCAAAGAACAAAGAAAATAAATCAAAAGGTGAGTGTTGCAATTTTCGAAGCAATGCAAAAGGAGGGGCCATTTATTTTTCCAGAGCATCTGAGTGAGGCAGAGCTGTCAGCCGTCACGCATTTAAGTAATGAGCTACGACCATCTGGAGAACCATTAACAGCAGAAGTTTTTCGCGAGATTATTGCGCGCTTGCCGCACCTTACTGGGCTTACTTTAGATCTGCTCGCTGTGACCGAAGAAGCGGCCGCTATGTTCGATCAGCTCAAAAGGTTACGTAGCCTCACATTCACAAGGCATCGTAGATACCAGGCCCCAGTGCCTGAAGAGATACTTCGTAAGATTATCGTAAGCCTTCCTCATCTTAGTAGTCTTAATTTGACTAGTCAATATGTGACAGATAACGTTATGGCGCTTGTAGTTCAGCTCAAAGAGTTACGTCATCTTGATCTTACCAATGTTTTTCCTAAAGTATCTGCAGAAACACTTCGTCGGATCGTCACTCACTTACCACAGCTTACCAGTCTTCATTTATCAGAGAGCCCTATTACGAATGAGATGATGGATCTTCTAAGTCAGCTCAAAGAGTTACAAAGTCTTAGTCTTAACACCGCTAAAATAAATGATGAGTTGCTTCAACAACTTGCCAAATGCAGCACTCTTCAGGCTCTTAATCTGAGAGATAATTACGATATTACCACAGTGCAGCCACTTGCAGCCTGCTTAGAGTTAGAAGAGTTGGATCTTGACGGTTGCTCAAATCTGATCTCTTTGCAGGGGCTCTCAGCTTGTACAAAGTTGCTAAGTTTATCAATTCTTAACAGTAGTAAGATCCAAGATTTTGGACCTCTTTCAGCCTGTACTCAGTTACGAAAGTTATCACTTTTAGGTTGTCCTCAACTAAAAAGCCTGCAACCGCTTGCAACCTGCTTAGAGTTAGAAGAGCTAAAAATTTATCGTACACGTGATCTTACCTCTTTACAAGGGATCTCAGCTTGCAAAAAGTTGTTGAGCCTGAAGCTTTTTGACTGTGAAAATCTTAAAGATTTAGGGCAGCTTGCAGCTTGTACAAAGCTGAAAGAACTAGATCTTACAAGATGCAGAGCTCTTACCTCTTTACTGCCACTTCTCGCTTGTAGTCAATTGCAGAAGATAGTTCTTCCTGATACATGGAATGCACCAGATATGCAGGCAGAAAAAGAGGCATTGCAAAAAGCTTTGCCTCAACTACAATTTGTAGGTAGTCTTTAAGTCAGGCTTATGAGTTGTACTACGTAATTTTTATAATATATTTTTTATTAATAAGTAGATTAAAACATGTTCTCAAGAATCGCAGAAAATAGTAGCCAAGATTCAAACAGTGCGTCGATGTGTCATCTGCTCTGTGCTGAGGATAGAAATAGGGCATCGGCTCAGCCTAAGAAAGAGTCAGCTACGATGCCTGCAGTGATTGTAGGTATCGTGGGAGCTTATTTAGCAAAGGGTGAAAGTGAAAGGGTCCTCGATGATTTATTGCAGCTGTTCTCAGGTGGGACTGGGAAAGAAGCTGCTTTGCGAGAAATACAAAAAGTAGAAAAAACTGCAGAGACGACGCAAAGAGTAAGTGCAGCCATTCAAGAAGCAATACGAAGAGAGGGCCCATTTACTTTTCCAGAAGAGCTGAGTGAGACAGAATTGATAACTGTCACTCGTTTAGATTTTAGAGTTTTTGAGCTAACGGCAGACAGCTTGCGTGCAATTAGTACCCGCCTGCCGCATCTTATCGAACTTAACTTAGATAAGGTTATTGTGAGTGAAGAGGCTGCAGATACCTTCAAGCAGCTCAAAAAGTTACGCTACCTTCAGCTCAAAGAGTTACTTTGTCCTGAATCTTCAAGGGTGCTTGCTACAAAGATAGTTCGTAAGATCCTCGCTTGCACACCGCAGCTTAAGAGTCTTGATTTAAGTTACTCTCAATTAGCAGCTGAGGAAATTCAGGAGCTAGTAGTTCGGTGCACAGAGCTACGCCAGCTCAATCTTTCAGGCATAGATCCTTCAGTAACGGTAGCTACGTTAGGTAAGGTCGTCACTCACTTACCACACCTGGCTGACCTTCATTTAAATTCAATTTCTGTAACGAAAGAGATGCTGGATCTTTTAAGTCAGCTTCAAGAGTTACAAAGTCTCGGTCTTCAACGTGCTCAAATGAAAGATGACATGCTTGAGTCACTTGCCAAATGCAGCACTCTTCAGATTCTTAGCCTGACACATAATGACGATATTACTACAGTGCAGCCGCTAGCAGCTTGTTTTGGACTAGAAGAGTTAGATCTTGACTCATGCAAAAATCTCGCCTCATTGCAGGGACTTTCAGCTTGCGAAAAATTGTTGAGTCTCAATCTTAGTAACTGTCCGAATATCAAAGATTTTGAAATACTTTCTACCTGTATCAATTTACGAAAATTGACTCTTACAAGCTCGGGTCATCTGACCAATCTAAAACCACTTACAGGCTGTACAAAACTAGAAAGTCTAAGAATTTGTAAGTGTGAAGTACTCAGCTCTTTGGAAGGACTTTCAGCCTGTAAAGAGTTATGGAGTCTAGAGCTTGTCTTTTGTGAGAGAATCACCGATTTTGCGTTGCTTTCGTCCTGTACTAGATTGCGAAAGTTGACTCTTGCAAATTTCGAGCAGTTGACCGGTCTAGAGCCTATTGTAGGCTGTATAGAGTTGGAGGATCTAACAATTTATGAGTGTCAAGCACTCAACTCTTTGCAAGGGCTTTCAGCTTATAAAAAGCTGTTGAGTCTAGCTCTTGTTTCCTGTAAGAGTATCAAAAATTTTGAACCTCTTTCATCTTGTACCAAGTTACGAAAGTTATCGCTTATAGATTGTGATCAACTAAAAAGTCTGCAACAGCTTGCAGCCTATACAAAGCTGGAAAAGTTGGATCTGAGTGGCTGTACAGCTCTTACCTCCTTACAGCCTCTTTTAACGTGTAGTCAATTGCGAGAGTTGGTTCTTCCTCATACATGGGATGCACCAGATATGCAGGCAGAAAAAGCTGCGTTGCAACAAGCGTTACCTCGGTTACAGTTTGTAGATCATCTTTAAACCCAGTTGGCTACCAATTTCATAGCCGTGCGTTTGTAAGAAGCCTCAGATTTAGAGATTTTTGACGATCGCTTATGGGTTGTACTGCTTTTTTATTTTGCGAAGCGCATTTTCCATCTTTTTTCGTTGATCTTGCGGGATGCGGTCAATAAAAAGAACCCCGTTGAGATGGTCATTTTCATGCATGATCACGCGCGCGGGCCAGCCAGTAAATACTTCTGTAAACTCTTTGCCGTTGATATCTTGTGCTGTCACGGTGATTTGCACAGGACGGGTCACATCGCCTGAAAGTTTTGGAATGGACTTGCACGCTTCGCTATGCTCCCAGCCTTGCTCTGTGGGATTTGACAATTTTGGGTTGATGAAAACACGTGGAGAGGCTTGTGTAAAGCCTCCTTTGCCATCTTCGACTGGGGCAGCTGTGATAAAGATCGCAAGTGATTTCCCTACTTGCGGTGCAGCAATGCCCAGTCCATCTAGACCTTGCATCGTTTCCAGCATATCTTGAATGAGTTTTTTTATCTCCTTAGTGATCTCGACTACAGGCTGTGCTTTTTTACGAAGTAATGAATGTCCATAGTATATAAGCGGTAGTTTCATACTGTTACACCAAAATTGCTTGCCCGCGCTGGGCGTTTTGTATTTGACTTTCAAGCAAGTCACTTGTTAGCTCTTGTGCAGGCTCCCACTTTTTTCTTTGAGCCATAAATGGTTCGTCGCTTTCAGCGTCAGAAATCATCCGTTCAATAAGATTTGTATATTTTTCTGAGAAAGGGGCATCGCTCGGGAATAGTTGAGCTTGTATTTTGGGCTTTTTTAACTCGGCGCTCAGTTTGGGGATAAGGTCTAAAAGATCTTCTACCTTGTCAGCTACGCCAAGATCAATGGCTACATCATTATTGCGTTTTTCCCAGTCAAGGCGATAGCCTGTCTGGTCGCCTAAATAGCGTGCGCCTGTATGAAGAACCTCTGTTATTGTTGCTCCACCAGGTTTGCCTATAACTACATGCGCAACCCTCATCAAATCTGCCATCTCTTTGGCGCTGGTGTGTCCTTGCACATCTATCTTCATACGCGCTTTGTTAGCGATGTGAGGGAGAACTGCTTCTTCTAGGTATTCTTTGAAAGCACTATTTTTTCCAGTGACTACAATCAAGCGTACTCTTTTTTCTGGCTGCTTCCACGAGGCAAGAACCTCTGGTACCTTGCTTGGAACACCAAGGAAGCCAGATACAAAAAGCACAACCTCTTCACCAGCTTCAATACCTCGTGCTTGACGTATCTTTTGGATATCTTCTGCACTATAGGGTTTTAAAAATTCTGCTCGTATCGGAGGCCCTGTGACTTCAAGGTGTTTTTTTACAAAGTCAGTCCCAAGGGTCATTGTTTCCATAGTCTTGCGATGCTCTGAAAATGTCGTCAATTTAAAATGTTTCGGAATCGTGAGCCCTTCAAGGCCTGAAATGTCAGTGTCAGTACTGATAGCTGCAATTGGGATGCCTAGCTCCTTACAAACCTCTAAGATAGGCTCAGCATTGAAAGTGTAAGTCATCACTACGACATCAGGATTTTCTCGCAAAATGGCTTGCCTGATAAGCATTTTTTTTTGCTCTTTACTTTCCTCAGAGGCCTTGCCACCACCAAGCTTTCGTAAATGAGCAATCAGATCACAGCGATCCCATGACATAAATTTGTTATAGATATAATCCATGTTCATGAAGTTCCAGATTTTACCTAGTGTGTTGAAGATAGGATCTAAAGGTAAAAGGACGTCGAGAGGCACATTCAGCGAGCGGATATGATAGCGGTAGTCACTTTTAGCATTGTGCTGTTTTGTGTAGTTAATAAGAGCATCTGTTGCTGATATGTGGCCCCCACCATAGGTGCAGGTTAAAAAAAGCACTGACTTAGCTTTACTTTTTGCAGCGTCATGAGGCACTTCTTCAATGGCTCTTAGGCCTTGCACTTTCTCTGGCAAGCCCTTCCACTTCAGGCTACTCATCTTTTGCTGAACAGCCCTTCCATAAAGACAGCTACACACGGCGTGGGATTTCTCATTATTAAGTTGATTTTGAGGGATTTGTGCAAGAAATGCCTCGTTTATTTGACGCCAGATACTTACAGTTTTTCCATAAAGAGCTGTGAATTGCGTAGGAGACAGCGAGCTTCTTTCTTCACTTTCTAAAAGCGAGCCATAGTGGCCATAAAGACTCAGGCAAGAGTTCGCTAGAGCTTCAAGTTTTTGAATATCAGCTTGACTTGAGAGATTCATTTTTCTTACAAGGAGTGCCTGTAGATGTACCGCTTTCGTCACGTACATTGTTAGAAAGTTGCTGTGGCCGTAGTGGAGAGATATTTTTTTGAAAAGTTGTTGAGATGAATCGCAGTTTTTAAAGTGAGCGCTGAGTTCATCGAGGTAGACGTTTTCGAGTGGACTTCTTTTAGTTCTATCTGCAAGGGCAAAAATTTTGAGAACTACCTCTGCAAAAGCCAGCTCATCTTTTTTACGAAGATGTTCTAAGGCATTTTCTTTGAGCGTAGCTACTTGGGGATTGTCTTTAAAACTTATGTGTTCAAATTCTTTTTCAAGCCATTTTTGTGTGTTCAAACGAGAAGTGCTTTGTATCAAAAGATCGCTTAATGGGTCGAGAGAGCCTGTTTTTCTTAATGATGCGATGCTGCTTGCAAACTCTTTTACTTCTTTGGCAGTAAGTAACCCCTGCCATTCTTGAGAACATTTGTTCAAATCGTGCAAAAGAGCGATGGCATGTAAATAGCGAAATGCTTCTAGAAAGTGCTTGTTTCGCAAAAGATCGATAATTCGCGTACTATCGATAGGGTCTTGTACAAGGTCGCCAATTAAAAGTGTAGCAGAGTGCTCAAGTTCATCGAAGTTTTCTCTCTGAAAAGCTTTTTGAATACCAGCTTCAGCTCGAGGGGAAATGTAGTGTTGATGTCTAAGTGACTGTAAAATGAACTTTAGTTCTTCGAATTCTGATTTTTTACTCTCTTCAAAGATGAATGGTAACAGTTGACGAATATAAGTGAAAATCATTCCAACAAGGCTTTTAACGGCAGCTTTTGCATAGCCGTAAGCTGCCTCTAAAAAGGCCATAAAGGGATGTGTACTTACAGCAGCTTGGGCCTCTTCAACATTTTTTGGTAGAGGATTTCTTGAAGAGAGAATAAGCGATTGCGCTTGCTCAATGATTCTTGAGCTTTCTATTTCACGCTCCCGTCCTAAAATCGAAGTTTCTCCAAAAGAAAATAAAAGACTATTGATACAGGCTTCTACTTGATTCAAAGCTACATTTGTGCTCTTTTGAGCGTTTATCATGGAAGGTGACACTCTGCCTTTTGAGGCTACGTGGGCCTTTTGAGCGTCAAGAACAGCTGCATGTGAATTATTTGGCGAATCTGACCCCAGTAAATCAGGTCCACTTAAAATAGATGCGCTCATGAATCATCCCTTTCATTGATTTGGTATAAAAATTGTAATGCTTCCAGCTCTAGCTTTTGCCATTGATCACGTTCTTTGCAAAGGTCGATTACTTGCTGAAGGCACAGCTTTGCCTCGTCGATTTTTTCTAGTCTGCAATATGAGTAGGCCGAGAAAAAATAAGGTCTCGGGTCGCCTGGGGCAACTGTTGTGGCAATTCCATATGCTCGCAGTGCTTCTTCATACAACTCAAGTTTCATGCTTGCGGCTCCAAGGTAGATCCAGTACATTTCAAATCCAGGCCTTGACGTGGCTAGAAACTGAAAGTAAGCGCGTGCTTCTTGGTAGACTTCTTGCCCAAAAAGATGTAAAGCCTCCTGTTCTACTTTCACTATGAGCTCATCTGGCAGTTTGATTAATTCTGCAAGGTGTCCGCTATGCATGAGAGTGCTTTCAAGAATAGCATGGATCTCTTGAGTAGAGCTTGCGCAACTCAAGGTAGCTACCAGTTTTTCTATGCTGTATACATCAACTTGTTGCATGGCAAGTTTCCAGGCGGTTTACTCTATTTTTACATGAAGCAGTAGGTAATACCTGAGCTTTGTAAATTTCGTATTAAGCCGTGCATGTTAGATTTATTTTGACTTTGTGGCAACTACTATGTACCTTACGATTACTAAGCTTTGTTAAGTAAAAGGATCAAGGTATGCGACTTCTGCCATTGAAAGAATATCAAAACTATTTTGAAAATTGTTTAGAGATGCTCTCTGCTTTTCTAGTCGAGCAGCAAGAAGTATCTGGTGATAAAAGGAATAAGAGTGCAATCACTGCAGATGCCAAACGCGAGCTTGTAGAAAGGCTTTGTGATAGCAATCGGCAGATTTTCCTTTTTGAAAATGGACAGACTCTCGTAGGTTTTGCTGAAGTGCTTTTGGAAGAAGAATGTTTTCCGGATGAAGATTTACCGGAAAGCTGTATTAAAATAATTTATTTTTATATTTTGCCTCAAGTACGAAGGCAAAAGCTTGGCAGCGTTTTTTTTAAACTTATTCGTGCGTGGGGACGCGACAAAAAAGTTGCTTTAATAGAGGCTGAAGCTCCAAACTACCCGATTGCTGTGAATCAATTTTTCGAGAAGCAAGGGCTAGAGCTGGTTGGCGCAGGGGCCGGCAATTGCTATCGAGCATTTATCTAACAACTACTATGACATTTATCGCTTCTTCGCCAATCTATCAAAAACATCGCACTGGCGCTGGGCATCCAGAATGTCCAGAACGTGCTTTTTGCATTGATGCGGCTTTAAAGAAGGCAGGGCTTTTTTTGCCGCAGCATGAATTATCTCTGCGTGCTGCGAAAGAAGAAGAAATTTCACTTTGCCATACAAAAGCATATATTGATCTGGTGAAAAATGAAGTAGAGCTTTGCACAAAAGGCCTACGTCTTCTTTCTACCGGGGATGCAATCATCAGTTCAGATTCATATGATGTCGCAATATACGCTGTGGGTGCAGTTTTACAGGCCTGTGATGCTGTTATGGAAAAAAAGGCAAAAAATGCGTTTTGCATTGTACGTCCCCCAGGTCATCATGCCACAGCATCACGTGGAATGGGTTTTTGTATATTTAACAACGTAGCTATTGGGGCAAGATATATTCAGAGCCGTTATAGTCTAAAACGCATTTTGATTATTGACTGGGATGTGCATCATGGTAATGGCACTCAAGATATTTTTGACCCCGACCCCTCTGTTTTTTACTTTAGCACACATCAGGCAGATATTTATCCTGGAACTGGAAAAAGTTCTGATTGCGGTCTTGAGGCAGCTTATGGCACGAAAATGAATTATCCTATAGCAGCAGGGCCTGACTCAAAGGAGGCTATCTTTAAGGCTTTTTCGGAAGGCTTACTCACTGGCATGGAAAAATTTCGTCCTGAGTTTGTCTTCATTTCTTGTGGCTTTGATGCGCATCAAGAAGATCCTTTAGGCGGTCTTAATCTTACCGAAAGCGATTTTTATGAGCTTACAATGATTGTTAAAGAGATAGCAGATAAATATGCTGAAGGGCGACTTGTGTCAGTTTTGGA
>JAHFTM010000205.1 GCA_023269335.1 Chlamydiia bacterium | reverse complement strand
GGGCCTGATAAAATAGACTCAAACGTATTTGTGTGACGCAAATGCTGCAGCACTGTAGCCATGTAGCAGAAGTTACCGATATTGGGAATGCCCTGAGTAGGAGTATCATTTTCTAAAGTTTGAGTAGTTGCTGAGCTCTTAGATGTGGAGTTACTTTCTTTTACGTTGTCCTTTTCAGTATTCTTTGTGTCGGTAGCCTTTTTTAAAGAGCTCTCTTTTTTGAAGATTTTATGAGCCTCATTAAATAATTTATTTGCGCACTTAGTGAGTGATTTACTTTTTATTGTTTTATCTAAAGTTTTGGCAAGCAATTTTGATGTTTTATCTTTATTCCAATTAGGCACTTTGACAATAGCTTGAAAAAGATGCACTAAATAATCATTACCCTTTTCACATTTTTTGAGGACTTTAATCCAATTGTCTACTGGCTGTGTTAACAATAATGAATTTACCATGCTTGGTAAAAAAGCAGAAATTCTTAAATGATGAGGTGTCATAATTATCCATATTATTTTAATAATGCCTAAATAATAAACTGTTTTACCTTTTATTGATACTGTAAAGGCTGGCAAATTAATGCTTTAGGTCTGATAGGGAACTATTTTTCTGGGAAAATTACTGCAGGCCAGCGAAAGGATTTGCCAATTGAGAAAATGAGTCTCCTTTTTTACGCCGATTAATTTCTGAGCGCAAAGAAAAAAGTAAATCTTGATCAAATTCTTGACGTGCTGCCCACAAAAGATACTCAAGTGGAACTTCTTTCATTGCTCTTCCCTTATGTTTGCCAAGGGGCATATTTTTTAAGGTGATAGGCTTTGACAAAGTCTCAATGAGCTGTTCGATAGTTTTGAACTGTGAGGCAAGTCGTTTAAAGACTTGAATATTGACGATCACGTCACTCATCGCGCGGTGTGCTCCCTCTTCTGCAATATTAAAATGCATACGTAGCTGTTGAAGAGAATTTGTTGGACTTTCTCCGTACAGACGAGCAAGTCGTAAGGTGTCAAAAGAGAGGTTTTTCTTAATCTGGCAGGCAAGATTTGCTCTTCTTGCTGCAATATCAATCAAATCAATATCAAAGCTAATACCGTGGCCAATGATGGGATGCTTGTTAATTAAAGGAAGAATTTGAGGGAGTACATCCGCAATTTTTGGCTTTCCCTGGATCATATCTTGGGTGATATGATGAATAGCAATGGATACGTCTGGAATAGGTCGCTCTGGGTCAATTAGAGTCTCGAAGCTATCTATAATGCCATCCAGTGTGAAAGTGGCTACAGCCACTTCTATAATGCGGTCACCTGCAGTATCAAGTCCGGTAGCTTCGCAGTCAAAACAGACAAATGTTGTATCTTTAATAAGTGCCATTGATGACCTTTGATAAAATTGCACGGACCTCTTTTTGGCCTTCGTGGGTTTTAGTAGAATAGTATAACCATTCAATATCATTATTTGAAAGTACCGAAAGTATTTTTTTAGCGTTTTGTACTTTTTCGTTTGGTTTTAGTTTATCTACTTTTGTAAATATAATAGTTGTTTTCTTTTTATGGAAAGTGGCCCATTCAAAAAATGCCAGGTCATCATTTGTAGGCATATGACGGATATCAAGAAGATGAAAAATAAGAGATAGTTCACTGCTTCTTTCGAGATAGTCCTGAATATTTTTACCCCAAGCTTTTTTCAGTTCGAAAGGCACTTTAGCATAGCCATAGCCGGGAAGGTCGATAACAGCTAGGGCATCATCAATTTGAAAGAAGTTAATCAGCTGTGTTTTACCTGGTGTAGCTGAGGTTTTTGCTAAATTTTTTACCTCAAAAACATCATTAATAAGACTTGATTTGCCAACGTTTGATCTGCCAACAAAAGCCACTTCGACTAAGGGCTTTCCTGAGCTTGCATTCAGTTTGGGATATTGCTCTTTATTTTGTGCTGATGTGACAAAATGAATGCTATTCCAGTGAACTTTTTTCGCACCGCCTGTCATGAAACAATCTCCAAAGGTTCGATTTTTACTTGTCTTTGTCCATTTTCAGTGTGTGCAATTGAGACATGGATGCAATTTTTTGGCAAGATAGCGCCAATGCGCTCAGCCCATTCGATACAGGTAATTCCTCCCCGACAAAAAAGCTCTTCGAAGCCCATAGCTAAAAAGTCTTCACTATTTTCAAGCCTATACAGATCGAAGTGAAAAATAGAAGGTGAATCTTGGTATGGGCCTTGGTAGATATTCAGATATTGAAAGGTAGGGCTGTTAACAGTATTGGGGTCAACGCCCAAGCTTTCAGCCATGCCTTTAATAAAAGTTGTTTTTCCAGCGGCAAGGTCTCCAAAAAATGAAACCACACAATTAGGCTTGAGCACACTTGCAAACCACACTCCTAAACTATGCATCATTTGCGCAGAAGCCACATTATAGATAGTCATTTTCGATAAGCTTACGCTTCCTCGATCCAACGCTCAACATGCGGGAGAAACTCCGGGATCCCCGAAAGCACTTCGACAAAGGAAGCAATTTTATCATCTGCAAGTTGCTTTTCAATGAAGCTCATACAGCCAGCTTCTATTTGAAAACGATTTTGGTTTTGCACTTCAACTAAGGACATTTTTTTCAAATAATTTGCTTTGAAATCGTCAATCACTGCTTCTTTTGAGTGAAAAAGTTTGCCATTGACAGCGGATGAAAACACAATTTTTGTAATGGGCGCTTTCGGCTTGAATTTGCTAGCATAGGCCTTGATCACTTCCTGATCTTCAGAGATGAAAAAGCGTTTTACCTTTAGGCCTCCCACACGCTCTTTATTTTCAGGGCAGGTAGCTACCCATTCATAGATCGCATCTTGCGGGTTTGGATGTGTGTTATCACCAAAAACTTTTCCGGTAGAGGGGCAGATATAGATTTTCTTGGTCAGTTCATCGACACTCGATGTGACATAGCCAATTTTAATTTCTGTCTCACGCCACAGCTTACTCTCGTTTTCTAAGATTTTTATGGCGTCATCGACACTTTGATAGATAATTTTATCTCTAATGAAAAGTACCGGCTCGAGCTGGAATTTTTTCTCAACATACAGGAGATAGGCTGAAATGAGTGCCGGCTGTTTTGTAGTGTTGAAAAACTCTTTCAGAGCGCGCTGCTCATCTTGCGAAATTGAAAGCTTAACCATTCGTTGTAACCAAAATAATAGGGTATCAGAAAGCTGAAAGTGTAGCAGCTTGGAAGAATTCTATCAAGGCAATCTTTTGACCTACTGTTCACGCAAAATGTGCATCTACGGACATGGTCAAAATAATAGCTGAAATCAAAATTGACTTTTTTTGTAATTTTATTGGAGAATGCTTAACCCAAATCAATTAGTAAAACAATAAATTACGAGACTTTATGAGTGTATCTTTTATTAAAAGTTATTTAACAGACCTGCAATTTGTAAACCAGGAACTAATCCGTGTAGATGGAGATGTAACTTTAATTAAGGAAGACTCGTTTGAGAGACTGAGTAAGATAGGGGCTAGTTTTTCAGAAGTGCTGGATCTGAGCTACTTTTTGCTAACCGATGTAAAGATAAAAGAGATCGCCAAGACCTTTACTCAAGTACAGCAAATTGACGTGACTGGCTGCACATTCAATGGACAGCTCCTTACAGATACATCAAAGATTGCTGCCCTTTTCTCACCTAGGCAGGTTGAAGTGATTATGACACCTGCTATTCCTAGTGTGGGTGCTTTGAATGCAGCATTTTCGGGGATGGAACTTGCTCCTAGTTCGTCAAAATCAGCAGTTGCACCGGTGAGTTCAAGTTCTTCGAGAGCAGTACCATCAGCGGCAGAAGTGGCAGCCAAAGCCGCAGCAGCTATGGCAACAGCCGCACCTGGGAGTTCGAGCTCTTCGAGTGCAGCGTCCTTTACTGCAGCTACTGATTCGGCATTGAAAATGAAGAAGGTTAGGCAGAAAAAAAATGTACTCTCAGCCGCACCAAAAAAAGTAAGCCCCAATAGGCAAACATTTATGGAAAGGCTTGGCCCTA
>JAHFTM010000204.1 GCA_023269335.1 Chlamydiia bacterium | reverse complement strand
GCGTTGCATGAAGACTAATAGGGATGACTAAAATTCTGTTGAGCAATAATACAAGAAAAGCGATATTTTTTCAATCGAATTAAGTAAACCCCCTATAAAAACTGTGATTGTAGCATGAATGAATCAGATTTTCTTATCCCTTCTCTAGAAACCATCACGTCAGATGATGAACGTTTTATGCGCGAGGCTCTAAGAGAGGCCAAAAAAGCCTATCTTGCCGAAGAAGTACCTATAGGGGCAGTCATTGTCTTTGATGGTCACATCATTGCGCGCGGCCACAATCAGGTGGAACTACTAAATGATGCTACAGCACATGCTGAAATGCTTTCTATTACAGCTGCAGAAAATGCTATGGGCAACTGGCGTCTTTCTGGATGCACCTTATACTGCACCTTAGAGCCATGTCCGATGTGCGCAGGAGCGCTTTTATTGTCAAGGGTTGATACTTTGGTTTGGGGCGCTCCAGACCTGCGCCACGGCGCAAATGGAAGCTGGGTGAACTTATTTGATAAGCCGCATCCGACCCATACGATTAGCATACGTCAAGGTGTTCTAAGAGAGTGGTGTGAGCGTCCATTAAAGCAATTTTTTCAAAAGAGAAGGATGGAGAATTCAAGGAATAAGGAAATCAATGATTTTACAACTTCTTGAAAAAATGATTGAAGCGCAAAGAAGAAGACTTGTGAAGAGCGCCAATAGGGTATTGCCCCATCTTACTTGGGAAGATCTTCTTCAACCGCAGGACTATCCTGAGCTTGAAAGTCAGGTTGAATTTCGCTACGAAGAGGGGATTTTACATGGCTTAGAGTCAGCTCTTGCCGCCCTTCGTGCAGAACAAACTACACAGGAACGATGACAAGCGGGCCAGCTGGCTTTTTAGCTGCTTAGAGACTTTTCCTAGATTATTGCCATGCATGCAAAAATAGCCTCAGATCTCGCTAAAATAAAAAAACAGACCTGCTTCCAATAAAAAAATTCAGGCAATACCTGAAATTATGTCTGGTAATTAAAAATACATTTGCACAAATGATTCAGATCAGCTACATAGTACTTTTTCTTGTGAACGTAAACCATTGTAGGAGGTAGATATGTCTGCGAGTGTGGAAGTAAGAAAGCCTGGAGCGGCAACTGCGGCAGCTCAAGCATCAGCTGATCTTGGAGAAGTTACACGGGCTGCAAATAGTCAAGTGGGCGTAGGAGAAAGTGCTGGAAGGCAGTATAGTGCAAGTACAAGTTCAGCAAGTGGTGCAACTAGCACAAGTGCAAGCCATAGTGAGGCAGAAAGAATAATTGCAAATGCAAGAACTGTTTTAGCTGCTTCCGCAGCAGTCAGTGCATCTGATGCTCGTCCAAGTTCAAAATCTGATAGTGCTTTACCTAAAGTCACTGTTGTTGAAGGCGCAGCAAGAAAACCTCATGCAGAAGCCGCTGCAGATGGATTGCCAAAAGTACTCCTACTTGCTAAGAAAAATATCAGTATCTTTGGCAGAATTGGCAACGCAGCTTCCGCTGTTCGTCTAGATGATAAGCAGAAAGCTGTGCATGTTAAAATTGAACTGTTTGTACAAACAAAAGATCGTCCAAAAGAAGCTGATGCAGCACTTGATGTATTAAGCAAAATGCTTCTACAAGATCATCAAGGGGCTGATATGGCTGCACTTTTTGATAGCCATTGGGAACTGTTAGAAATAGCTCTTGGCTCATCTGAGGCGGTACGTATTTTGCTGTTGAAGCTATATAAAAATGCTGTGAACGAGCCAACTAAGGGCTGTTTCTTTGAGGTTCTTGTAAGGATGCTCGTTGGAAAAGAAATTCTGGAAAAAGCTGCAAAAGAACTTCTTCCTGTTCGACTAAGAGAAAATAAAAAAATAGTGCCAAAAGCTTGTTTTGAATATGTAAAAGATTTTCTGTTAAGAGCAAAAAATCACATCCATTCAGACGATGTTCAAGGCGTAATCGCTGGTAATGACCCTATCAAAAGATCGCAAAACTTTGTCGAGACAGTTGTATCCACATCGACCAAGCTTGTTCAAGATATGCAGTTTAAATTGGCAAGACAGACGAGTGGTGGCGAGCTGCTCCTGACAACAAGTACGCAAGAAAAAGAAAGTCCTTTTGAGCATTTTCGAGTGATCAATCAATCATTTCCAAAAGTACATTTTTTAGTAGCAGGTAGGCTAGCTCAGTTGGCATTTGTTGATATGCTCACTCAATTTGTACTGAAAAAAACAGTAACTTTTGCTCAACACATTGATTTTATTGCGGCGTATGTGCACGAGGTAGACAAGTATCTTCAGGGTGTGAATGAAGAGAAAGATAAGGCAAAGCAAACTGAAATGAAACAGGCGTTTGGTGTAGATGTTTTTAAGAAGTTGGAACTGGCATACATTACCTATATAACAGGTACAACCCCAGAATTAGACGAGCTTGATAAACAGATAAGTGAACTGCAAAAAGCAGAAATCAATCTGACTGAGCTGAACTTGCCACTTTTAAGGCAACATCATGTGGTTGTAAAAAGTTTTCTTAACAAAATACAGGCGCTCAAGTTTGCCTATATATTGGAACAAAGTGGTGTAGTAGATGGGCGCGAGCTTGTTGCGTTGCACGAAATTGTTACGAATCCTGATACAATTGATTGCCAAGGTTTAGAGATTGATCTCATCGATAGACTACAAGCAAAAGGGAAGATGCTAGGAGCTTGTGCAGTTACTACTGTTTTATTGTATGGCTTCAAAGGTATTGAAGAGTACATTGGCAAAGAAAAGGCTGACAAATTTCTTGCCGAGCGTGTGTATCGCGTAGCATTGGCTTTTGAACAAAAGTGGTTTCCAACAGCTGTAGTAGAAAAAGCTCCACTAAAAGTGTTCACACAGTTTTGTGGAGAACAAAATTTTGGAATGCTACTTACCCAAAAAGAAAGTGATATCCGTAGTATGATGAATCTTTCTGAACCTGTTAAAGGGTGGATAATGGCTCAGATTGAAGCATATAAGAAGAGTTTAGTAGCAAAAAGCTAGTTTCAGCTAAGTGAAAAGGTGGCCTCGCCGATGCGAGGTCACTTTGCTTTTTACCGTTTTTTGAAAGAGATCCACCTGAGCCGTAGGTTCTCCCACCAGGTCAAGCTGACTCTTCCCTGCTCTGAGATTTTTTCAAGAGTACTGTCAATGAAAAGATCTTCTTGTTCACGATTCACAGTGCGCCTTGTACGAAAAAAGCTCATCACCTTCCACTGCCAGAAGATAGTAATTGCATGCGAAACTCTTTTCAAAAGAGCTTCAAAACGAGAAAGAAATTCAAATGGACCATGCAGATGCCACTTCATAATGCCCAGAAAATAACTGAATACAAAAGCACTTGTATAAGCTGCACAATGAACATAGTCTCTTTGCATTCCTGTTGAGACGACAGTTCCAAAAAGCGCAATTGCTAAAAACCAGCGTGCTGGAATTGGGATGAAAAGAAAAATCAACATGTTTTTTGTTGGTCCATACATAGTCCAAATGGTTGCTAGTGCCAAAAGGGTAGATGGTAAACAAGAAACGAGCTTTCCATCATGAGTCAGATGAATGACAAAAAGAGCTGAAAGTGCCGAGATCAAAGCTGAGCCAAAATAGAGAAATAAGAAACGTTTTTTTCCTAAAAAGTCTAGTACCTGTCCGCCAAGCATCCATAATAAAAGCATGGAAAAGGCAAGATCTAAAAGAAAGCTAAAGGAAATTGTAGGGCTTGGAACGAGAAATAATGAGGTGAGGGGCTGCCAGAAGAAAGAGTGAGTGATGAAGGCAAGGTTCAATGAGAAAAGCTCTTGGAATGGAAAAGAGAGCAGTGAGCTAAAGATAATACAGGCCAGCGTAAAGGTAATGGTAAGCTGTATAAGCCTGTTAATGAGATGGTGCGTAGATAACATAAACGAATGCATGATAGTAAACCTCGTGACAGTAGTGATCAATTGTACTGCACAAAGATCTTTTATGGAAAGTCATTGATTTTTATGCAAAAATATCCTATTCTTCACTCTCAA
>JAHFTM010000203.1:3240-4037 GCA_023269335.1 Chlamydiia bacterium | reverse complement strand
ATAGAAGTACTAGCCAGATTTAACTTTCTTAACTGCATAGCTTCATGAATTATAACACCCTGAGCATTGCGTTTCAGTCCAAGATTGGCTACTCCTTCATCCGTAAGTCCTTGGCACTGCCAAAAACTCAGCTCTTCGATGTCTCGTGAAAGTGTATCTAATGTGCTGCCAGTAATTCTATCAACACAAGCCAGGTTTAACTTTTTCAACTGCATAGCTTCATGAATTATAACACCCTGAGCATCGCGTTTGAGCCCAAGGTTGGCTACTCCAGCATCAGTAAGCCCATAACAGGCAGTAAAATCCATTTCTTGAATGCCTCGAAAAAGTGTATGCAGCGTACTACCAGTAATAGTAGTATGGTTCAGCTTTAACGTTTTTAACCGCATAGCTTCATGAATCACAACACCCTGAGCATTGCGCTTGATCCCAAGATTGGCTATTCCAGCATCAGTAAGTCTCTTACAGCAATACAAATTTAGCTCTTCAATATCTCGTGAAAGCGTATCCAGTGTGCTGCCAGTAATCGTATCATGAACAGCAGAATACTTAGATAAATTTAACTTTTTTAATCGCATAGCTTCATGAATCACAACACCCTGAGCATTGCGCTTGAGCCCCAGATTGGCTATTCCAGCATCAGTAAGTCTATTACAGCTATACAGATTTAGCTCTTCAATATCTCGTGAAAGCGTATCCAGTGTACTACCAGTAATTTCAGTGTTTGATAAATCTAAGCTTGTTAAGCGTAGACTAGCAAGTTGAGCAACTCCTTCATCGGTAATATTCGTTTGACT
>JAHFTM010000203.1:0-3213 GCA_023269335.1 Chlamydiia bacterium | reverse complement strand
AAATGACTTTTTGCAACTGTTCTGTAGAAGCCTTCTTAAACATAAAGCTTTCTTTATCTATCATAAAACATTCAAGATGATTCACATCAAGTAGCTTAGCTTTCAATTTAGAATTTATTTGTGGCTCTTTTCCTGCCATGATATCAGCTACAGCTTGTAGTATGGTGTTATGAGCTATGTTGCGTTCTTGATCAGCACGCCTTCTTGTAGTTGCTGTAGGTTCTATACCCAAAGATTGTTGTACAGTAGCCACTACTTTTTGATACTCTTCAGGCTCAAGAAAGCTTCCTATTAGTCCAGTAAGTTCGGCAGACATTGTCGATTTTAGCGGTTGAGGATCTACTGCCACTACAGCTATTTCAACTTGTTGTATAGGTTCATCAAGTGGTATTTGCTGCTGCTTTTCTAGATGAACTTTGACTTTGTTTACAAAAGCGCTCTCATCATGAAACTTGCGCAAAACAGACTCAATCACTCCATAAAGTTTTGCAATTTCCTTTTTTCTCTCTTTATTTTCTTCAGGGGTTTGATTGAGAAGCCCAAGTAATTTCTCGTTCAAATCAGACAGCTTCTTTTCACTACGAGTAAACTGTTCAGTGTACTGACACATCAATCGGCTGTTTGTTGCCTTGTGAATAGCTTCAATGATTTCCTGACCACCTTTTTGAATAATTTTGGAAAACTCACCATCTTTTAAAATGAGTTCAGGGGTTTTTTTTAAGCTTACAGTTAACATCTTCTGCACGTTGCCAAGTCGCACATTTTTGGTAGCTTTTCTCTTCGTAGCTTTTGTTGCATCCATCATGGATTCAGTTTTCCCATCAACAAATTTTGGCCCTGCATTATCCTTGCTGCCAATTAAATAGCGCATTGATTCACTATTTGGATCTTTACTGCTGTACTTTAAAATTCCTGATGACATGAAAATAAACCCTTTCAATGAAAGACCACTATTAAATTAACATTTAATAATTAAGAAAATATAACCGTAAATAGTAGTTAATTTTTTTATAAATAAACTTGGAATAGCGTTTATTATAACAAAAATAGGTTTAAAATCGACTATGAATTTAAAGGATAGGAAAAATAAGCACTTTTTTTTGAAAATTGAATGAAAGGTTTCCTGCCTTACTTTGGGCTCTCTTTGAAAGCGAATAGCTATATAAAATTTTGATTTGGACTACTAGTGGAGCTGGAGTATCTGGAAAACCTTTTGATGGTGCACAAGCTGCACTCTTACAAGAAGAAGCTCGCAAGAAGAAGGAAGCTGACGATGCAGCAGATGCAAAAAAACTGCAAGCTGAGGAAGAGGAGGTACAAAAATTAAGGGACTCAGAAAATCAACTTTTACTTCGTCGATCATCAATTTATAAAGAACAATCTTTATTTCAGTTTATCGATAATTGAAAAAATACTATCCTTTCTCACTCATAGTTATTTTATAAATATACAGTAGGAGAAAAAATATGTCAGTTGCTAGTGGAGCTGGAGTATCTGGAAAACCTTTTGATGGTGCACAAGCTGCACTCTTACAAGAAGAAGCTCGTAAGAAGAAGGAAGCTGCCGATGCAGCAGATGCAAAAAAACTTCAAGCTGAGTTAATAGCCGCTGATGAGGCATTTGCTAGACAATTTCAAGCTGAGGAAGAGGAGGTACAAAAATTAAGGAACGTTGAAAATCAACCTTTACTTCGTCGAGCATCGCCCCATCCAATTAAGCCTGTAGCAATTCATCCTTCGGGTACAGCAGCTCGTCCCAACGCTCCAATTGATGTAGCTGAATTAAGTAGCCTTATGCAAAATCTGTATTTTGCAAATGGAGTAGCGGTAACAGAGCTGTTTTCATTATTAAGTGCTTCAGCACTAGCTCATGCTCAAAATTTTTTAGCATTTGGTGATACACAGACCACAATAGTTGATTTTGCTCTTCGAGAATACCAGCAAAACTATAAAGCAGAAAAAATCATAGAGCTTTTAGTACTCGTTGCATGCAAGATCGAAGCTTCAAAAAAGGGTTGGGGAAGCATGCCCATAACAGAAGATAAGGCAGTTCGTATACTTGCCGATTCTTTTTTAAAGTTGCCTGATATAGCCCTCTCACAATTAACAATAGTTATAAAAAATATGGCTCAGCCTAGGGCTGAACAGTTTACTAATGTGGATGAAAGAGAGTTAAGTTTAGTTTTTAAAGATTTTGAAGTTTCTGGTAATCAGTCTCGTATACAAGGACTTACTCCAACTAATCGCCAACAATTGGTATCTGATGTGAATGCAACAGCGCGAAGGCTGTTTATAAACGTTAATAATAGTCTTACTCAACCCCAAAAAGCTGTTACAACTCGATCTAAAAATGAAGGATCAAGAATTTGTGACGATATAAGAGGGGGTTTGCACGATCCAAAAACGCAAGCTAAAGGAAAAGAAAGACAAGCGTCCTCTACAGGTCCATCTTCCTCCAGTGCTTCTAGTAGTAGTGCCGCTGCCCCAAGTCCTTCTTCCTCAAGAGCTCAAGCAGCAGCTCAGCCAAATGATGAGGCTGCCTTCACACAGTCACTCGATATCCAGGCGCTGATGGATATGTATTTCGGACAATACGCTATAACACAAGATACAGCCAAAATCTTAACACTACTCAGAGTAGCTGCATGTAAGATAGAAGCTTCAAAAAAAGGCTGGTTACATCCTCTTACTACAGATACAGTAGTCTCTATATTCCACCTGACTTGCCAATATAGACCGGATGAAGAGCTTTCTAGATTAGTTATATACATGAAAGAGAATGCGAAGCCAGAAACTAAAAAATTTACCGATATGAATGAAGGTCTGATAGCTTCCTTCTATTCTGAGCTTAGACCTGGAATGACTCAACTAGAGCGACAACAGCTGTTACTTCATGTGAATGCGACTGTTCAACAGCTATTTACAGACATCGATAAAAGTCTTGTTGCTGAAGTTAAAAAACGAACTGTGATGGCAGGCAGGCAATCTTCTGCCAGAGCTGTTCCAGCAGCAGTAAGAGAGCCTCAGGTTGTTACTACAAGAGTTGCTCAACCGCAAACTCAAAAAACTCATAATATGATGGCCTTTATGGGACTTACTTCCATGGAGGAAATAGTTAAATTTTATTTATATCAATATCAACAAAACTATGATTCAGAACAAATCGTAGAGTTTTTACAATTAACTGCATGTAAAATCCAAGGTTCAGAAATGA